>JAYVRS010000484.1:0-5952 GCA_043776185.1 Bryobacteraceae bacterium
ATCATTACCAGCGTGGCGGGCAATGGCGAAATCGAATCCGTGGCGAGCGACGGTCCGATCACCAGCGCGGTGCTTTCCGAACCCAGCCGCGTCGCCATCGATGCGCAGTCCAATATTTTCGTCACCGAGGGCCTCAGCCGAAGTCTGCGTTTGGGTGGTGGCCGCATTCGGCGGATCAGTGGCGGGCGCATCGATACCATCGCCGGCCTAAGCATTAGCGGCTTTGGCGGCGATGGCGGCCCGGCGCGCCAGGCCCTGGTGGACGGTCCGTTGGGCATGGCCGTGGCTCCGGATGGTTCCGTGGTTTTTGCGGATAGCTACAACAGCCGCTTCCGCCGGCTGGCGCCCTCAATTACACCGCCCGCGCCCGTGGCGGCGACCCTGGCCATCCGCGCTGGCAACAACCAATCCGGCAACACGGGCCAACTCTTGCCGCAAGCCCTTACCGTGGCCGCTCTCAGCACTACCAACGCCCCGGTGCCGGCGCAGGCCATTGCCTTTAGCGTCACCACCGGTACCGCAACCTTGAGCGCCAACTCCGTCAACACCGGCACCGATGGACTCGCCTCCATCACCGTCACACTGGGTGCCACCGCCGGGCCCGTCCAGGTGACGGCCCGCTCCGGCACGCTAACTCCGGTCGTCTTCTCGCTGACGGCGATCGAACGGCCCTCCGTAACCCCGCTGCGTCCCACCATCTCGCGTGGTGGCGTGATTGGCGTCGGCGTCAGTGTGCCCGCCGTCACCGCCATCTCGCCGCGCGGCATCATCACCATCTTCGGTCAGAACTTTCTCGAAGGCGGCGTCGCCGGCCGGCGCGTCGACTTTGCCACCGAAACCGTCAACGGCCTGTTGCCCACTAAGCTTCTGGGCGCTTGTGTCGAGATTGGCGCCGTCCGCGCCCCCATGCTCGACGCCTTCGATACTCAGCTGAATGTCGTCGTTCCCGCCGTTACCGGGCCCACCGCCGCGGTGCGCGTCATTCGCCGCTGCGACCAGGCCGATAGCTTCGCCTCGGAGCTCGAAATCGTTCCCGTGGCCGCCACGGCCCCCGAATTCCTGTATTCGCAACTCAACCGCGATGGCCGCAATCCGGTGGCGGCGGTCAATGCTCTCAGCGGCGCGCTGATCGGGCCGGCCAGTTTGGCGGGCTTCGTGCCTGCGCAATCGGGCGATATCCTCACCATTTACGCGACGGGCTTCGGCGCCACCAATCCCACGATTGTCCCCGGCGGCACATCGACGGGCGTCGCCGCCGTCGCGGCTACCGTGCGCGTGCGGATCGGCACGGTCGACTTGGCCCCCGCTGACATCCTCTACGTCGGCGCCAGCCCCGCTTCGTTGATCTACCAGGTGAATCTGCGAGTGCCCGCGGGCTTGCCCAACGGCAATCAGCCCATTCAGATTTTCTTGAACGATGTACCCTCGCCCGCGAACGCGTTTCTCGCCATCGCCGAAGGTCCTAGCACCGGCATTCTGGTCGGCGAAGGGGTCATCATTCGCCGTGAGATGGAACACGGGCGTCGCGTCGAAGATCGCCTGAAATGAATAGGCCCAATGTCGAACGTTTTCGGGCTTATGATTGACTATTTCGGGAGCGTTGCTGCTGTGGCGGGCATTCCTTCTTTCCGTGTGGCCCCAACCGCCACAGCCTGAGTCAACGTGAGAAACCGATCTTACGAAGAAATATTTCGTACCGTGGGTCCGCACGGAGGCTGTCGAGGAGCGGGTCCGTCTTGATCTCGGGAACCAGACCGGCATCGTGCTTGCCGTAGGCCCGTTCGAGCCACTCGAAGGCCTGGTCCTTTTCGCCGCGGCCGGCATAGACATCGGCGATTTGGTAGGCCGCCATGTCGCGGCCGCGGGCGATGAGCTCCTGGAGACTCGCCTCGGAATCTTGCTTTCTGCCGAGGGCGTGATACACCAGAGCCAAACCACATAGCCGGAAAATCGAGTGCTTCTCTTTTTCGGCTTCCAGCAAGGCCTCGGGCAAACGCGACTGCGCCAGGTAGATTCGGCTGAGTAAGGCGTGATTGCTTGCCGAATCGGGTCCCAGTTCGACGGCTTTCTTCATGGCCTCTTCCGCCTGGCGATTGAGGCCCATGTAGTGCAAGGTGAGGCCATAGTCATGGTGGGCGGTGGGATTCATGGGGTCAATCTCGATGTCGCGGCGATGCAACTCCACCGCATCATTGAGCCTCCCCTGGGCCCGGGCCAGCACCGCCGAACCGAAGAGAACATGGGCATTGGTGGGATCGAGTCTCGCGCCTTGGCGATAAGCATCGTCGGCGCCCAACAAATCCCAGTAGGAGAAGAGTTTGAGGTGGCCAATGGTGGCGTAGATGTCGGCCGATTTGGGGGCGAGTTCGAGAGCACGCTGGGCGGCGGCGAGGGACTGCCGATATCCATCGCCGGAAAGAAAGCCCCAGTCGGCCAGTCCACTCAAGGCCTGGGCCAAGCCGCTCCATGCGTCGGCAAAGTCCGGCGACAGGGTCACCGCCTTCTCGAAGGCGGCGCGTGACTTCTGGAGGTTTTCCGCGCTGCCGCGCTGTAAGAAGTAGATCCCTTCGCGATAGGCGTTGTAGGCTTCACGGTTCGCCGGCTGGGTCTTCTTCACCGCGGGCTCGGAGGCGCCTAGGGCGTCCATCACCGCGCGTGAAATTTCCTCCTGCGCCGCGAACAAGTCATTTACCTCGCGGTCGAAAGTCTTGGACCAGAGAATACTCTCATCCGTCGTCTTCACCAAGCGGACGGAGATCTTGGCCCGGGTGCCTTGCCTCCGGACACTGCCAGACACTATCACGCCCGCATTCAAGTCCTGGCCGATTTGGGAGACCGGGACACTCTTGCCCTTGAACCAAAAGGCCGACGTGGGGGGCACGACACGCCAACCGGCCGTGGCCAGCGCATTGTTCAATTCCTCCACCAGCCCTTCGGCGAGCACTCCCTGGTCGTGGTTCGGGCTCAGATCGTCGAATGCCAAAACGGCAATGGAATGCGGTAGCCCTCCGCCTGGGCGCGCCCGGTGCCGGGACGTGAAGACGAAAGTACTCCAGCCTACGGCGACCAGCAGACCCACGAACGCCGAGGCCAGGAACCAAGCCTGGTGACGGCGCAGGATCCGCCGGGTACGGTAGCCGATGCTAGGCGGATGAGCGCTCACGGGCTCGCCGGCCAGGTGCTGGCGCAGGTCGGCCGCGAGTTCGGCCGCCGAGGAGTAACGCCGCGAACGATCCTTATTGATCGCCTTCATCACGATCCAATCGAGATCGCCCCGCACTTGACCTTCGAGAGCATGCGGCTCCCCGCGACGATCGCGGGACGCGCGTTGGCCAAGGTCGGCGATGTTGCGCAGTTGGTAACTGGGTGGCGGCGGATCCTCTTCACGCAGCGTCCGCCGTACGCCTTCGAGCCCCGCTTGGCGCAGTTGTTTGAAGTCAAAGGGCAGTTGCCCCACCAGCAATTCGTACAGAATCACGCCGAGCGAATAGACGTCCGTGCGATGGTCGATGTCCTGGGCGGTGACGCCCGCTTGTTCTGGGCTCATATACTCGGGTGTGCCGATCATGGCACCGATCTCGGTAAACAAGGTGCGGTCCGTCAGCGGCTGGGCTGTGGCTTTGGCGATCCCAAAGTCGATAATCTTCGGGAACGCGGCTTGGTCGTTCAGCGCGACGAGAATGTTCGACGGCTTCAAGTCGCGATGAATGATGCCGCGGTCGTGCGCGTGCTGCACTCCTTCGCAAACCTGGATAAAAAGCCGCAACCGGTCAGGCACTGGCAGACGATGAGTATCGCAGTGCGTGCTGATGGGCACGCCTGGTACGTACTCCATCAGGAAGTACGGATAGCCTTCCTCCGTACTCCCAGCGTCGAAGACCCGGGCGACGGCGGGGTGGTCCATCATGGCCAGCGCTTGCCTTTCAGACTCGAAGCGCGCCACCACTTCGCGGGTAGCCATGCCGGCTCTGATCAGCTTGAGAGCCGCGCGCCGCCGGATGGGGTGCGTTTGCTCGGCAAGCCAGACCTCCCCCATGCCCCCTTCTCCCAACCGCTGAATCAAACGGTACGGCCCCACCCTGCGATGCTGAATTTCGATCTGGGGAACGATGGGTTGCAGCGATGCCATGTCGTCATGCGCGGCCAGCAACGCCTCAACTTCTTCGGCCAGCGTGATGTCGTCCGGACAGGCCGCGCGGACAAATTCCCGGCGGCGATCAGACGGCTCATTAAGCGCGTCCTGAAAGAGATCGCCCAGCCGTTGATGCCGTGCCTGGGCGCTGTCCTGCCCATTCATACCTCAAGTTCCTTGCGCAGCCAAGCTTGAGCGATGCTCCAATCCCGGTTCACCGTGCGGGGGGTGACGTCCAGCACCTCCGCAATCTCGGCAATCGAGAGGCCGGCGAAGTAGCGCATCTCCACGATCTTCGCTTGCCGCGGACTCAACTTCTCCAGCCGCTCCAAAGCTTCGTGCAGCGCCAGCACTTCCCCCGATTGCTCATCCGAAATCACCAGCCGTTCATCCAGCGCCACCTTGGGCGCCAAGCCACCGCGTTTGTGAGAGTTCTTCGCACGCGCATGATCCACCAGGATGTGGCGCATCACCTGGGCGGCCACGCCGAAGAAGTGCGACCGGCTTTCGAAGGCACCCGCGTCCTGCCCGGTCATCTTGATAAACGCTTCGTGTACCAACGCGGTCGCCTGCAGGGTATGGTCGGGCCGTTCGCGGCGCATGTAAGATCCCGCGAGGCGCTTCAACTCCTGGTAGATCAAAGGTAGTAACTGCCCCGCTGCGTCATCGCCGCCGCACCGCAGTTTCGCCAGCAGCAGTGTAACTTCGCCCGACGTTGGTTCGACCGGTTGGGGCATTTGGGGTTCCCGTCAGGATATCATCGCCCGCCGGGTTCCCACAAGATGCCCTCCAAGCACCCAATATTTATTTTGTGCTGGATGTCGCATTGGCTAGCAGAGTTTTCGCCTGCGGTGATGAGGGCAGAAAGAAACGCCCTCCAGAAACAGGAGACACAGTCATGAAGAAACTCACTTTTGCACTACTCGCGGCCGCGATGGTTATCACGGTCAAGGCCGACCAGCGGCCGCAACTCGCCGCCGCGGTCACCCTAGGTGGCTCGCAGTCGGAGAACGGCGCCTCCACTGTCATCAACCCGCGGACGGGTGAAATCTGGATGGTCGGCTCCACCGATTCGCCGGACTTCCCGGTCACCGCCAACGCCTTCCAGCGCCAAGCCCGCGGGAAAGATGCCTACATCGCGAAGCTCGACCCCACCGGGCGCCGCCTGCTCTACTGCACCCGCATCGGCGGCACCCATGACGACAGCGCTACCGCCATCGCCCTCGACCGCTATGGGAATGTCTACGTCACCGGCAATACCGAATCGAGCGACTTTCCGCGCGTCGGCTGGATCTACACCTTGCCCTACTCTAGCCCGTATAAGACTCGCGTCGACTTTTTTGTGGTGAAGCTGGACTCCACCGGCAAAGTGCTCTATTCGCGAACGTTCGGCGGATCGAGCGACGATTATGCCAACGGCATAGCCTTCGGCAGCTTCCCCACGAGCGGCGATGCCGTCTATGTCACCGGCCGTACTTACTCGCATGACTTTCCGGTCACCGAGACTGCCATCTCGAGCCGCCTGAGAGGATACAGCGATGGCTTCGTCACCGCCATTCAAATCGGCACCGGCGCGCCGATTCGTTATTCCACTTACATCGGCGGCGACGGGAATGAGTCCGCCAAGGCCGTGGTCGCTCAGCAGGGTAACGGCGTGAACATCACCGTTACGGGCTGGACCGATTCGCGCAACTTCCCCACCACCTCTGGTGCCTGGCGCACCAGCTACGGCGGCGGCGATGCCGACTGCTTCGTCATCAAGATCAACCTGCACACCGTCTACTACTTGATCTGCTGCGGCCCCAATCCGATGGCTTCGA
>JAYVRS010000485.1:0-1856 GCA_043776185.1 Bryobacteraceae bacterium
GTGGAGCTGGAGCCCGACGTCGAGTAAACTAGGCGATGTATGAATCGCCTTCTTCTCCTGCTGCTGCCCGCCCTGATGTTTGGGGCCAACGATCCCGCGCGCGAACAATGGCTGCGTCTGTTCAACGGCAAGAACCTGAACGGCTGGACTCCAAAGATTCGCGGCTATGCGGCCGGCGACAACTTCGGCAAGACCTTCCGCGTGGAGAAGGGCGTGATGAAGGTGAACTACGCAGCCTACGACGCCTTCAATGAGCGCTTCGGACATCTCTTTTACAAAGACAAGTTCTCTTACTATGTGATCGCCGTGGAATACCGGTTTACCGGAGAGCAAGCCAAAGGCGGTCCGGCTTGGGCCCTGCGCAATAGCGGCATCATGATCCATGGCCAGCCGGCGGAATCCATGACCAAGTCGCAGGACTTCCCGGTATCCATCGAAGTGCAGTTACTCGGCGGCAACGGCAAGGATGCGCGTTCCACCGCTAACCTTTGCACGCCTGGTACCAACGTCGTGCGCGATGGCAAGCTATTCACACCGCACTGTCTCAATTCAACCTCGAAGACTTATGCGGGCGAGCAGTGGGTGCGGGTGGAGGTGCGGGTGCTGGGAAGTGAACGCGTCGAGCATCGCGTCAACGGCGACTTAGTGCTCGCTTATGAGCAGCCCCAATTGGGCGGCGGCAATGTCGCTGACGCGGTGCCGGAGTGGAAGCAAGCCGGGAAGTTACTCGATGAAGGGTCTATCTCGCTGCAGAGCGAGAGCCACCCGGTGGAATTCCGGAAAGTGGAGTTACTCAATCTGAAGGGCTGTATGGACCCCAAAGCCAAGAACTTCAAGAGTTACTATGTGAAAGCCGATAACTCGGCTTGTAAGTTCTAGCGCTTCGCCTTGGTGCGCGTCTCCACCGCGTAAAGCGACTTACGCGCCGTAAGAAAGAGCGTGTGGCCGTCCTTGCCGCCGAAGGTAAGGTTGGCGGCGGCTTCCGGCAAAAGAATGCGCGTCAGTAGCCGGCCATCCGGGGAAAAGACTTGGGCACCATCGCCGGAACTGGACCAGACGCGTCCCGCTTCATCGGCCCGGATGCCGTCAGGGCCGCCTTTGTCGATCACCACAAAAACGCGCCCATTGCTGAGCGTGCCGTTGGGCTGCACATCGAACACGCGAATGTGGTGTGGCTTACCGGAGTCGGCAATGTAGAGCTTATTTTCGTCAGGCGAAAAGCACAGGCCGTTCGGTTTGTCGAAATCCTTCACCACGGCGGTAATGGCGCGGCTGGTGGGGTCGAAGCGATAAACGTAGTTGCCCGGTTGCTGCTTAGCTCGTTCGCCGAGGCCATAATCCGGGTCCGTAAACCAAATCGTCCCATCGGACTTTACCACCGCGTCATTGGGCGAGTTCAGCCTTTTCCCTTCGAACGATTCCACCAGATTGGTCACCTTGCCGTCGGTTTCGGTGCGGGTGACGCGGCCATCGTGCTCGGCACTGATCAGGCGGCGCTCGCGGTCCAGCGTGTTCCCGTTGGTGTGATTGCTGGGCTTGCGGAACGTGCTGATACTGGTGCCATCCCAACGCTTCAGCTCGTTGGCCGGGATGTCGCTAAAGACTAAGAAGCCTTGCGGCATCCACACCGGCCCTTCGATGAATTGTAAGTCGGTGGCCAAGCGTTGGACGCGGGCGTTCTTCTTAAAGAGCTTCTTGAAAACGGCTTGGTCTTTGATGTCAAAGTCCGCCGCGAAGGTGGTGAAAGCGAGCGTTAGAATGGCAAGGCAGCGCATAGGCGACTATCCTATCAGGCCTTCAGCACGCCCGACAGGGGCCCTATCGGATTTGGGCCGTTTGGCCGATACTCCCCTCGT
>JAYVRS010000486.1:0-5944 GCA_043776185.1 Bryobacteraceae bacterium
CTCATCGCCGCCTGGGTGAAGCAAGGCATGCCCGAGGGCGATGCCAAAAAGACCCCCGCCCTACCCGACTTCCCCACCGGCTGGCAACTCGGCACGCCCGACTTAATCGTCAAGCTGCCTAAGCCCTACGACGTTCCCGCCGCCGGCCCCGACATCTATCGCAACTTCGTCATCCCCGTCTCGCTCCCCGCCGACCAGTGGGTGCAGGCCATTGAGTTACGCCCCTCCTCGCGCTCCGTCGTCCATCACGTGCTCTACTTCGCTGACACCTCGGGCGAAGCGCGTAAGCTGGCCGCGGAGACCGGCGGCTTCGACGGCATGAAGGTCACCCGCGGTACTTCGTCTTTGGGCGGTTGGGCCGTGGGCGCGCAACCTCAACGCTTGCCCCACGGCCTCGCCCTTAAGTTACCCCAAGGCTCTGACTTAGTCATGCAGTATCACTTCCACCCCACCGGAAAAGCGGAAACCGAAGAGTCCACCATCGGTCTCTACTTCGCCAAATCTGCTCCCGAGCGCACCCTCAGTTCTCTCCAGTTTCCCCCTTCGTACGGGCTCTTCGCCAACTTACGAATTCCCCCCGGCGACCAAGCTTACTCCGTCAAAGACTCCTTCGTCCTTCCCGTCGATGTCGAAGCCATCGGCGTCGGCGCGCACGCCCATTACATTGCGAAGCGCATGAAGCTTACCGCCACCCTGCCCGACGGCCAAGTGAAAACCTTACTCGCCATCAATGACTGGGACTTCGCCTGGCAAGATCGCTATCTTTTCCAAGACTACGTCTCGTTACCCAAAGGCACGCGCCTTGATGGAGAGGTAAGTTGGGATAACTCCGCCGCCAATCCCCGCAACCCATCCTCCCCGCCCATCGAAGTAACTTGGGGCGAGCAATCCAAAGACGAAATGGGCAGCGTCAGCGTCCAGATCGTGCCCCGCCAGCAGTCGGACTTAGCCGCGCTGCAAACCGCCTACCGTCAGCACTCTACTAAAGCCGCCGTCGAAGGCATGCAACGCGACCCTACCTTGCGCGAAAAACTAATGACCCAGTTCGGCGTCCAAATCCCGGTCATCCCTCCCGCGCGTCCAACCACCCCGCAGGACTAATTCACCGTAAGTCAGCAATCGCGCAGCCAATTGACTTAGTCTTGTGCACCTTCACCGGCTTGCCGGCCAGCAGGCTATCCAGCGCCTCCGCCAGATCATGCCGCTCCGGCGTCGCCCGATACTTACCGAAGTCCACATACCGGTCATCGATCCGGCCTCGGTACACCCGCCGCCATCCGCGCCCCTTCGGCATAAACACCGCCGCCTCCGGAGTTACCACCGCCGCCGCCCGCGCCACCAACTTCTGATCCGGGTCCGCTATTGCCGGCATGCGGTAACCATACTCCGCCCGGTGCGCCTCGCGCTGCGCCTCGGTCGTTGCCCGATCCGGATACACCAACCAAAAGCGCACGCCGCGACCAGCATACTCGCCGTCTAGCCGCGAGATCTCCGGCGCATACCGATTCGACACCGGGCAATCCGTCCGCGTGAACACCAGCACCACGGCCTTCACGTCACGCTCGGCGAACGGATCCGCCGCCAATAGCAGGATAGTCAACAGCAGCATTGCTCCGATTCTAGCTGGAACTGGAATGCCCCCGCCGGTGTCAGACTCACCATGACCATCGGCTCCCAGCATTCCATCATCAACGTCACTCCGCTCATCGACATCCTGCTCGTCCTCATGATGATCATGATGGTGATCACCCCCATCACCTCCCGCGGACTCCCCGCCGCCGTTCCCGAGACCGCCAAACATTCCCAGCCCGCCGAGCCACCGCTGGTCCTCCGCATCGATCGCGACTCGAACCTCTGGCTCAATCGCGAACGAGTGCCCGAGCGTGACTTCGATTCACGCCTCACCCGCTTGCTCGCTCGCCGTTCCGACGCCGTCCTGTTCATCGACGCAGACCCCGAACTGGCATTTGCCTCCGTGGCCCAACTCATCGATCGGGTTCGCGGGCTTGGCTTTTTCCATGCGGCCCTGATGCCTCGCACCGCACACTAGTGGTCCCTCATCTCTCCAAAATTGGAATGACCCCGTTTTACAAGACGTAGCGCATTCCATTACGAGGAGAGGGCCGGCAGCGTCCCTCCCACCAAACAGGAGACGCAAAATGAAACACTTATTCTTATTCGCCATCATGGCTTTCCCCATGACGGCCACCATCATCGTCAACGACCCCACCATGGCCGCCCCCAACTACAGTGGCGCAACCGTGGCCTTTCCCTTCGGCGGTGGAGCCACGGCCAGCAACGGCAGCCCTGGTGGCGGTGGCAATCCCGGCTTCTATCGGTTCACCACGATTAATTTTAATGGCAGCGGCTTCGCTGGTGCCCAAGCGGTTGGTGAGTTAAACGTCACCAACGTCTGGAACTTCGCCACCCAGGGCGTCCTGAACACGCTCGCCTTCCGGATTGACGATCAACTCGCGAGTAGTCCGGCCGGCTCCTCCCTTCAGTTACTGTTCGGCGTCCGTCAGAACAACATTACTTACTACCATGCCGGCTTCTTTCCGCTCGGTGCCGCGTGGCAAACCTCGTCTATTTCGGGTCTCACTCAAGCCAATTTTGGTTCGGCCTTCTTCACGGGAGCCCCCCAGCCCAACTTCGCCGCCACTACCGGTACTTTGGAAGTCGGCTACTTCGTGTCTGCCTTCGCGATCAACGGCGGCAGCGCTACCATGAACAACGATAACTTCTGTGTCGTCGGCAACGGCTCGCTCAACGAATGCGCGAGTGTCCCCGAACCCGCCTCCATGGCCCTACTGGGCAGCGCCTTGCTCGTCCTCGGAGCGGTGCGGCGACGCCTGCGGTAATCCTAACTTTTTGACGGAAGCGCCTAGCCATCTGGGCGCTTCCGTCCCCCTTTTCCGGCGCAACGTCTTTACTCGATGGCCCCGTGGTCCCGATTGTAGATCTTCACCCGAAACATCGGCTTGGCCGCTTCGGCCGGATCCTGCACGAAGACCTGCTCTGTTCTGGCCGGATCGTATCCGCGCCAAAGCCATTCCAGCGACTGTGGCAATTCCGCCGAACCCTGGGCCGGATTGTGAGTGCCCACGCCGAAGCTAAAGTGGAAGTCGTACCCGCGCTGCTTCAGCGAGTTCGCCAAGGCCAGATTCTGCAACGGCCAATTGCCCTGGTCCTCGGCACCATCCTGGCTCCAGACGCGGATATTCCTTTTGGATTCGCGCTGCACCATGGCCGGATACGCTTGGCCGCCGTAATTCGGTACGGGTTGCAAGGGTGTAAAGCTACCAATCCAGGAGAGCACGCGGCTGAATTGATCGGGTTGTTGCCAAGCCACGTTGAAGGCACAAATCGCGCCCGAAGAGAGGCCGGTGATCGCGCGGCTGTAGGCGTCGCGGCGGATGTTGTATTTCGCGTAGACCTCCGGCAGCAGATCGTCCCGTAGGAATCGCGGGTAGCGATCTGACACCGTATCGTATTCCGCGCTGCGCATCACGTTTTGTGGCGTGCGAGGTGCGCGCGGCCGGCCGGGGGGCCGGTTACCGCCGAACTGCGGGGCTGGGGAACGGGCGATTAGCTCGACCAGTTCCTTGTAGATTCCCGTGCCCTCCGGCACTTCGCCGGGCTGAATGAAGACCGTGATCATCAGCGGGATTTTCTTTTCGCGGATCAGATTGTCCAGCGTATCCAGCAGACGAATCGAGTCGCCATCACGCTTGTTATAGGACTGGCCATCCTGCACTACCAGCAACGCGGCCGGAATCTTGGGGTCGTATCCGGCGGGAACGTAAATCCAGTAATTGCTCTTCATGCCGTCGTAGATTTTACTGGTGTGGACCAGTTTCTCCGATAATGTACCAGCCGGAACTCCGGGCTTGGCATAAGACTCAGGACGGTAGGCGGGAACGTCTTTCTTGCCACCGAAGGGGTTACCGTCGATCCGGTATTCGAATTGGTGCGAGGTGCCGGGAGCGAGTTTCCCCACCGCGTACCACAACTTACTTTTCGGTATCTGCTTGGGTGCCGGGCCCGGCTGTTCATTGACGAATAGCAACGGGCGAGTGGAGGACTCAACGGCCCAGATGAAATCAGGGCCGTATCCGAGGACGGCGGTGCCTTTCTTGATGGCCTCTTCCCCGAGCGTGGCGATCAACGCCGCAGCCAGTTGGTTCGGGCTCTTCGTAAGCGCGATAAGTTGCGGCGCGGTGAGCTTGTCTGCTCCAAACGCCGCGATGGGTGCCATCAAGGCGTACAGACACAATCCGGCGGCGGCACGTTTCAGCATAATGACTCCTAGTTTAGCGCTTGCCAATCTGGACAGCTTCGGTACCCAGTGGGTCCAATGGCCAGGCGTGGCGGGGGTAGCGGCGCGAGAGTTCGCGGCGGAGGTCAGGGTAGTGGCGGACCCAGAAGCCGGCCAAGTCCTGCGTCACTTGCACCGGGCGTTGATTGGGGGCGAGTAAGTGGACAACCAGGTTTGTTTGCCCGATGCGGGGCGTCTCTCGCAGACCGAAGAAGTCCTGCAGACGCGAAGAGACCCAAGGGGTTTGGCCCGCGACGTAGCGCACCTGGGCATGGCGTCCGGTGGGGAGTTGGATGCGCTTCGGCGCAAGCCGGTCGATGGCGTGACGATCGCCGACCAAGGCGCGCTCCAGGCCGCCATCGCGGGTGGCGCGTTCCAGTTCGGCGAAGCTAATTAGTCCCGAGGCTAACTCGGCTAGGGCGACTTCTAATTGAACATCGCCCAAGCCGGCGAAGGCGATGCGGGCGAGTAACTCGGCCAATTCGGCGGGGTCAATGAAGCGATGGAGTTGCTCCTGGGCTTTGGTTGCGAGTAACTTCGCGGCCGGGGCTAAGTCAGTCGGTCGCCCACGCGTTTCGTCGATGACTAAGGCGCCATAACGCAGTTGCGTGACGGCCTCAATGCGGTTGGCGTCGCGGTGCCAGAGGAGTTCGCTGCGCTCCTCGATCTCGGGCATTTCGAGTAGCCAATCGGGCTCGATGGGGACAAAGTCGCGCACCATGGGCAGGCCCTGCTCACGGCGCTCTTCGATGTCGATGCAGACCAGCCACTGGGGGATTACTTTCCCCCGCGCCACGCGAGCGGAGCCGCCACCCACTAGGCGGACCTCGTCATCGCGATGGTGCTTCGCGACGCGGTCCGGGAAGGCCACTAATAGGGCTTTGTCGAGGCCTTCCGGGTCGGGCTTGCCATTAGAAGCACTAAGAGCGCGGTCGATTTGGCGGCTCACTTGGCGGGCCATTCCCGAGAGGTCGCCGGACTCGCCCAGGCTCAACTGGGCGGCGGTGTCGCAGGCCGCGCGGCGCACTCCGCGAGCCGCGCCTTCGATCACTAAGCGTGACAAACGCGGGTGCAGGGGCAGTTGGGCCATAGCCTGGGCCCGCCGGCCAGTGGCACCCAAGCGGCGAAGCAGTGAGCGGGCCGCCGTAATCGCGACGGACGGAGGGGCGTCGAGCCAGGGTAACTCGTTAGGCTCAGTAACTCCCATGGCGAGTAAGTCCAGTACGAGTCGACTCAGTTCACGTCGGAGTAACTCGGGGGCATCTTGCGCCGGGCGGCGGTGTAAGTCGTCGGGCGTATAGAGGCGAACCACGATGCCGGGTCCGGTGCGCGCGGCACGGCCGGCGCGCTGGGTGGCGGAGGCTTGGCTGATGCGTTTCACTGTAAGCGAGGGCAAGCCGGTGAACGGCGAATCCTCGGCGACGCGGGCGAGGCCCGAGTCAATCACCACGCGGACCCCTTCGATGGTCACCGAGCTCTCGGCGATGTTCGTGGAGAAAATCACCTTGGGCGTCGAGCCCTTCTCGACGGCGCGGTCCTGCTCCTCGGGAGTCAGGTCGCCGAAGAGGGGTAGCGCGAGGATGCCTTTCGTGCGGAGCCAATCCGCAGAGGCTTCCATAGCGCGGC
>JAYVRS010000487.1:0-1855 GCA_043776185.1 Bryobacteraceae bacterium
GCGCAGGCCGCGGCGGAGCAATCGCGGCGGCGATTGCAACTTTTGGGCATTTCGCCGGGCAGTTTTGGCCAGCGGGTGACGGTGAACGCTCCGATTTCAGGCAAGGTGCTGGAAATGTCGGTAGCGAACGGCGAGTTCCGCAATGACTTAAGCGCTCCGATGATGACGATTGCCGATCTCAGCTCCGTCTGGGTGACTTCGGATGTTCCCGAAACGGCGATCCGCTTGGTAAGGGCCGGTGAACCAGCACGAATTCAATTGTCCGCCTATCCCGGTGAAACGTTCCTGGGCCGGGTGACGCTGATTGGCGACGTGGTCGATCCGCAGACGCGCACGGTGAAAGTGCGAGCGGAATTGCCCAATCCCGGCGGCCGGCTGAAGCCGGAGATGTTTGGCAACATCCAACTGGCGGAACATACCGAGTTGCGCCCCACCGTGCCGGTCGCCGCGATCGTGGCGACGGATGGCAAGGCGATTGTGTGGCGGGAAAAAAGCCGCGGCGTTTTTCAAAGAGTAACGGTCACCCTGGGCACGCAAACGGGTGACCGGGTGGCGATTACCTCCGGTTTGGCGGCGGAAGATCGCATCGTCGTCGACGGCGTAATGTTGCTCAGTGCCGTTTAAGGATTTGATGTGATTGCTCAGTTACTAAGGTACGCATTGCGGCAGCGGTTCATTACGCTGTTGATTGGGCTCACCATTGTGGGGGCTGGATGGTGGGCCTTCACGCAATTGAAGATTGAGGCTTATCCGGACATTTCAGATACCCAAGTCGTAGTGATTACGCAATTCCCGGGACGGGCGGCGGAAGAGGTAGAACAACAGGTTACCGTACCAATCGAACGGGCGCTGAATAGCGCACCGAATGTAATTGCGCGGCGCTCGCGCACCATCTTTGGATTATCCGTCGTGGAGCTGACTTTCGACTATGGCACGAATGACTATTTTGCCCGACAGGTAGTGCTTGAGAAGTTGCGCGATGCCGACTTGCCGGACGGCGTGACGCCCGGGTTAGGCCCGCTTTCGACCCCCATCGGCGAGCTTTACCGCTACACCGTTTCCGGCGGCGGCTTGGACGCCATGAAGCTGCGCGAACTGGAAGACTGGATTGTCGAGCCTCGCTTCCTGCAAGTGCCCGGCGTGGCCGATGTCACCCCGTTTGGCGGACTAATTAAGCAATATCAAATTCAGATTGATCCGCTGGCGCTGTCGAAGTACGGCCTCTCGATCGCCCAAGTGGCGGATTCGGTGAAGGCGAACAATGGCAACGCCGGCGGCGCCATGCTTGACAATAAGCAACAGTCCATGGTGATCCGCGGCGTCGGGCTGATTCAAAATACGTCGGACATTGAAAACGTGGTGGTGACGGAGTCCAAAGGCGTACCAGTATTTGTCAAAGACTTAGGCAAGGTGCAATTGGGTGCCGCTGCTCCGACTGGTATCTTCGGCGTCGGCCAACAGACGGGAGGCGTGGAAGGCATCGTACTCATGCGGCGCGGTGAAAATCCGACCGAAGTATTAAAGGCGATCAAGACCGCGGTGAATGATCTCAACACCAACCGTTTACCGGCCGGAGTAAAGATTAGTGCCATTTACGATCGCACCGATCTTGTGGATAACACGCTCGCGACCGTCACGCATACGCTACTGGAAGGATTGGGTATCGTCCTCATCGTGCTGTTCTTCTTTTTGGGCAGCGCGCGGGCCGCTTTGCTCACCGCTATCACCATTCCCTTGTCGCTGCTATTCGCCTTCATCTGCATGCATTTTTCGGGCATCCCCGCCAACTTACTCAGCCTGGGGGCGCTCGACTTTGGCATCATCGTCGACGCGACCCTCGTGATGGTGGAGCACA
>JAYVRS010000488.1:0-5940 GCA_043776185.1 Bryobacteraceae bacterium
ATGGTGGTTTACATGTTTCTGCCTTTCGATACCTTTTGGCAGAAGCTGGTCTCACGCATTGTGCTGATCCCGGTAATCGCCGGGTTGAGCTACGAAGTAATTCGCTTTGCCGCCAAGCGTCGCGGCAGCTATTTGGCTCTGCTGACGGCACCGGGCCTTTGGCTGCAGCGCATCACCACCCAACCGCCTGACGACGAAGCGGTGGCCGTGGCCATCCATGCCCTCGATGGAGCCATGGCGCTAGAGACGAAACAGGGCGGAGAATTGGTGATCGCCTAATCATGCAGTACGCCCAAAAGCTCGACGACATCGAGAAGAAATACGCGCTGATCGAGGCCAGTATGGCCGACCCCGCCATCATCAGCGATCCCGTCGAATATCGCAAGGTCACCAAGCTTCGCGCCGACCTGGAAGAGATCGTCCTCAAGTATGGCGCTTGGAAACAGGCCACCAAAGAGTACACCGAAGCCAAGCAGATGATCACCGATCCTGACCTCTCCGACATGGCCAAGGAAGAGATCAATCGGTTGGAGCCGCAACTAGCCCAGTTCGAGGACCAGTTGAAGATCCTGCTGCTGCCCAAAGATCCCAACGACGATAAGGACATCGTCCTCGAGATCCGGGCCGGGGCCGGTGGCGATGAAGCTTCGCTGTTCGCGGCCGAGCTGTTTCGCATGTATACCCGCTATGCCGAATTGCAGGGCTGGAAGGTGGAGATCACCTCCACCAGCGAATCGGGCGCTGGCGGTATGAAAGAAATCATGGCCCTGATCACTGGCAAGAAGGTCTTTGCCAAGTTGAAGTATGAGGGCGGGGTGCATCGCGTGCAGCGCGTGCCGGCTACGGAAACCCAGGGCCGCATTCACACTTCCACCATCACGATTGCCGTGCTCCCCGAAATGGACGACGTCGAAGTGAAAATTGAGGCCAAGGATCTGCGCATCGACACGTTCTGTTCCTCGGGCCCTGGCGGGCAAAGCGTCAATACCACTTACTCGGCCGTCCGGCTGACTCATCTGCCCACCGGCGTGGTCGTCTCTTGCCAGGACGAGAAATCGCAGATCAAAAACAAAGACAAGGCCATGCGCGTCATGCGTTCCCGGCTCTATGACCTCGAGCTGGAAAAGCAGTTGGCCCTTTCTGGTGCTGAGCGGCGCACGATGGTCGGCACGGGCGACCGCAGTGAGAAAGTTCGCACTTACAACTTCAAAGACAATCGCGTCACCGATCATCGCGTGCCCGGCCTCACGCTGTATCAGCTCGACCAGAT
Organism: Bryobacteraceae bacterium; assembly: GCA_043776185.1. Classification (GTDB taxonomy): domain Bacteria; phylum Acidobacteriota; class Terriglobia; order Bryobacterales; family Bryobacteraceae; genus JALHNI01. The sequence goes on from JAYVRS010000488.1 coordinate 1,271, forward strand.
TATGCAAGGCGCGGTGGCGCCGCTGATCGAAGCGGTGAACGGCCACTTCAACGCCGAAAAGCTCAAACAACAACTCAGTTAACTTGACTCCAGACATCAGCATCGGCGCGGCGCTTTTGAGCGCCACCCGTCTGCTGGAAGAGGCCGAGGTGACCGCACCGCGACTCAACGCCGAGGTCTTGCTTTGTCACGCGCTCGGTCGAGAGCGCAGTTATCTCTTTGCGCATCCGGAAGAGCGCTTGAGCGAACTCGCCTGGATCCACTTTGGCCGCTATTTGCATCAACGCCTGCGGGGCAAGCCCACCCAATACATCACGCAGAAGCAGGAGTTCTACGGCCGGGACTTTCGTGTGAGCCCGGACGTACTCATTCCGCGGCCCGAGACGGAGCATGTCGTCGAACGTGTGCTGGCCTTGGATCCACAAGGGCCGATCGCCGATGTGGGCTGTGGTTCGGGCGCGATTGGCATTACGCTCGCGCTGGAACTGGCGCGGCCCGTTCTGCTGACCGATATCTCGCCGGCCGCCTTGAAGATCGCTGCGGCCAACGCCCAGGCCTTGGGGGCTACCGACGTCCAATTCCTCGCGGGCGACCTGACGTCGGCCCTGGCCCCGGCCTCGCTTGAGTTCCTGGTCTCGAATCCTCCCTACATCGCACTCGGCGACGGGCCCGGCCTGCAACGGGAAGTTCGCGACTTCGAACCGGCCCTCGCTTTGTTTGGTGGCGAGCGGGGCCACGAGGTCTACGCCCGCCTAATCGCCGATGCACAACGCGTATTGCGCCCCGGGGGATGGCTGGTGCTTGAGCTGGGATTTGGCAGCGAGGCGGCGGTCCGCGAAATGCTGCTGGCGTGGACGATGGTCGAGGTGGAACCCGATCTGGCCGGCATTCCTCGCGTATTGTCGGCCCGGTTCGTTTAGGCTGAAACGAAGAAAAGCCCCTTAGCTCAAGGCGAGCAAGGGGCCTTTTCAATTTGCGGAAAAGATTACTAGATCTTGGACTCTTTGTAATCCACGTGCTTGCGGACGACCGGATCGTACTTCTTTTTCAGAATCTTATCGGTCTTGATCTTGGGGTTCTTGGTGGTGGTGTAGAAATGGCCAGTACCGGCCGTCGAAACCAGGCGAATGATGATCCGGGGCATTAGAGGAGACCTTCTCTGCGCAGACGGGCAATTACGACGTCAGCACCTTGTTTATCGATTGTGCGCATTCCACTCGTGGAAAGCCGCAGACGCACGTAGCGATTTTCGCTCGGCACCCAGATGCGCTTCTCGTGCAAATTGGGCTCGAAGCGACGCTTCGTGCGATTGTTGGCATGTGACACCCGGTTGCCGGACATCGGCTTCTTTTTGGTCACCGGACAGAACTTGGCCATCGCAATCTCCTAGCAGTGTCGAATTGGTTTGGGAAGCAGGCCTTCCAGCGAACGTAGCCGTTCACGAGGCCATGCTAAGACACGCGCAGTTCTAAAGATACCACAGCCAGCCAGATCTGCCAAACGCGGGAGCTAGTCAATGAAGGCGAATTCGTTCGAACTTAGCAGGACCTGGGCGTATTCTGGCCACGTCCCTTTCGCCAGAAACTCGCGCGCCAGGGCGATTTCTTCCTGAGCTGGATCCCGTTGGAACAGCAGCCGGTAAACGAGTGAGATTTGGTTATCCTCATTGGCCTGCTGGGCCACCCGCTTGGCCACTGCGGCCGATTGTTTCAGAATGAAGCCGCTATTCAAGAAGAATAGCCGCTGAAGCGGCACGTTGGTGACGGCGCGTTGCTCCGACGTAACGCTCGAGCTGGGCAAGTCGAACAGCGATAGGGTCTCGTCCTGCCGGTATCGCCCGACGCGCACATACACGGTCCGACGATTGGTCTCCTCCAGTGCGGCTGACTCGCCCCCCAGCTTGTCCTCGAGCGTTCCGGCGACCGCGAGCAGCGAGTCCCGCAGCGCTTCGGCATCGAGCCGCCGGCGATTGGCGCGCCAGAAAAGGCGATTGTCGGGGTCGAGCTTCGCATTGGCTTCCATCGGTAAACTGGTCGCCTGGTAAGTCTTTGACAGTACGATCTGGCGGATCAGCGTCTTGACACTCCAGCCGTGGCCGCGCAGTTGCACGGCCAGGTAATCGAGCAAGGCGGGGTTCGCTGGCAGTTCTCCCATGGTGCCGAAGTTGGATGCGGTGCGCACTAAGCCCGCCCCGAAGAGGTGCAGCCAAACGCGATTGGATATCACCCGGGCTGCGAGGGGATGCTGGACGATGGCGTTGGCCAAATCCAGCCGGCCGCTGCCGTTCGACAGCGGTTCGCCACCCAGCACTTCCGGAAAATGGCGCGGCACCAACGGGCCCAACTCGAAGGGATTGCCGCGAACGTTGACGTTTAAGTCGATCGGCAACTCATGCTCGGCAAGCCCGTGGATATAGGGGTAGGCGGGAGGCCCGTTCTTTTTGAGCGCCGCCACGTTCGAGCGTAGGCGCTCCAGGTGCTGCCTCCATTCGCCCGCCAGAAAGCGCTCGATCTCGGCCTTCTCCATCACCAAGTGAGCTTTGGTCATCTTGAAGAGGCCGTGCCACAGCACGAACCGATCGCGCGGCAGCGAGGCCGAGGCGACCTCGGCACCCGGGTTGAAGTCGCCGTCCGAGTCATAGCCAAAGGGCAGAATCGTCTTGCGGGCGACGCTCTTGGCGCGTGCCTGCTTGGCTTGCGAGACGACGACGGCGTTCTGCTCGTCAAGTGTCTTTTTCGCCTCAATGATGGCAAACACCAGCGCTTGATACTCGTCGGCCAAACGGCGGAGTTCTGCTTCGGGAGCCTTTCGCGCCACGGCGGCTTGCCAAGCTTTCAAATAAGGATGGCCCTCTTCGGGCTTCGCCAGGTACGCGGCCCAGTGTTCGTAGAGCTTCGCGTCGAAACCGGCCGGATCGCGGCGGGCGACGGCCATCAGTAAGTCGGCCAGGCGACCCAAAAAGATCTGCGCCAACTGGTCGCGCTGGCTCTCCAAGAACGTCTCGATTTCGGCCTCGCGTGTCTTCAGCTGTTTCAGGTGCGCATCGTAAGTGGCTACCGTGGCGGGGTCGGCCAGCGGGTACTCATGATACTTCGAACTGGCGAAGACTCCGGCCAGCGCGTAGTAATCTTCGGTGCCGATGGGATCGTACTTATGGTCATGGCAGCGGGCGCAGGCCACGGTGAGGCCAAGGAAGCCGCGGCTGATCATATCGACGCGATCATGGCGCTCGTCGGCGCGGGCTTGCGGTGGCTGCGAGATGCCGAAATACCACGGGCCTAGCCCGAACAGGCCCAAACCACCGCGCAGCTTTTCGTTATCGGGCAACAGGTCACCGGCGATTTGCGCTTTGACGAAGGTGTCATAGGGCAGGTCTTGATTCAGGGCGTTAATTACCCAATCGCGGTAACGCCAGGCATTGGGATAGGGCTTGGGGGCGGTGCCGGTGAAGTCGTCTTCCCCAAAGCGCGCAACATCGAGCCAGTGACGTGCCCAACGTTCGCCAAAATGGGGCGAGGCCAGCAATTGGTCGACGAGGGCTTCGGTAGAAGTATTACCGGCGACAAAGGCCTCGACTTCGGCGGGGGATGGAGGCAACCCGGTGAGGTCGTAGGAGAGACGGCGAATGAGGGTGCGGCGGTCGGCGGGAGGGCTGGGGACGAGTCCTTTGGCGCGCAGGCCCTGGTCGATCAAGGCGTCGATCGAAGTTGTGGCCGGAGCGGGGAGCGGCTGCAATGACCACAGCGCCTTTCCCCGTGAGTTGGGTAATGGCGAGGGGAACACCGCCCCTTCGCGGATCCAACGCTCGAGGATGGCAATTTCGGTGGCAGCCAGCGGCGCGCCCGGGGGCATGCCCTTGAGACCACTCTTGAGGCCACTTGCGCCCCGCAGCGCCTGCATCAGCAAACTACCTTCCGCGTCGCCCGCTTTGACGGCCGCCCCACGGTGGCCGCCCTTCAATACGCCCTCCCGGCTATCGAGCCGCAATCCACCGGAGGCGGTCTGCCCGTGGCAGGCGTAACAGCGGGAAGCCAATAGCGGTCGCACCTGGTTCTCGAAGAAGTCGTCGGCCGCCAGTGCGGGACATAGTGGCAGTACAACGATGAAAAGCGAGGCCCGCCTCATCTAATGCGCCCTCTTCTTTTTCTTGCCGACGCGTAAGTTCAGCATTTCGACAAAGACCGAGAAGGCCATCGCGAAATAGACATAGCCCTTGGGAATGTGGAAATGCCAGCCTTCAGCCATCAGGTTGGTGCCGATGAGAATCAGAAAGGCGAGAGCCAACATCTTGACCGTGGGGTGGCCTTGGACAAAGTCGCCAACGGACTTGGCCGCGAACATCATAATGCCCACCGAAATCACCACCGCACTGATCATCACCCCGATATCGTCGGCCATCCCCACCGCCGTGATCACCGAGTCCAGCGAAAACACGATATCGAGCAGCATGATTTGGAAAATGACGCCCGCAAAACTCACCTGGGCGGGGCGAGTATCGTGATCCTCTTCGTCTTCTACCTTCTCGTGAATTTCGCGAGTGGCCTTCCAGATCAGAAACATGCCACCCACCAACAGAATTACGTCCCGGCCACTCAAGCCATTACCCGCGATGGTGAACAGCGGTTGGGTGAGCCCCATGATCCAACTGATCGAGAGCAGCAGCAGGATCC
>JAYVRS010000489.1:0-5933 GCA_043776185.1 Bryobacteraceae bacterium
GATCCGCGGGTGGGCGGCGATGCGGGCTTGGTTTATTCGACGTATTTGGGTGGCACGAGGGCGGATGCTTGCAACTCGCTGTCGGTCCGCAATGGCAAAGTTTATGTGGCGGGCTACACGAATTCGGAGACGTTTCCGACGACGGCCAATGGCTTTCAGCCTTCGCGAATTGGCGGATGGGATGCGTGGGTGGCGGTGCTGGACATGAATCAGGGGACGGCGTCGGCGACGTTAGAGTACGGGACTCGTTTGGGCGGGGAACAGACGGATTCGGCGACGGCGGTGACGGCGGATGCTCAGGGCTTGATTTACGTGGCTGGCTATACGGCGTCGTCGGGTTTTCCGGTGAGTCCGAATGCGCCGCAGCGGGCATTCCGAGGCGTGACGGATTTGTTTATGGTGCGGATTAACCCGGCCGTGACCGCAGCGGTTTATTCGACCTTGTGGGGCGGGTCCGACAATGACGTGCCGACGGCGATCGCGTTAGACGCGACGGGAGCGGCCGTGGTAGTGGGCTACACTTTGTCGGCGGACTTCCCGACGACGTCAGGATCGGCGCAAGCTGCGGCCGCCGGCCGCGGGGATGCGTTCGTGATGCGGGTGCGGCTGGATCCGACGGTGGCTGAGCCGGTGCTTTATTCGACCTTGTTTGGAGGTACGGCCGGCGATGTTGCGCAAGCCGTAGCGGTGAACGCGCAGAACGAAATCTTTGTGGTAGGGTATACGCTGTCGACCGACTTGCCGTTGCGTGGTGACACTCTGCAGCGTGCTCAAGGCGGCGTGATCGATGGATTTATTGCCAAGATTCTGCCGAACACTCCGGCGGGTACTGCCCTGGCTTACACGACCTACATAGGGGGATCGGGGCAAGACGTACTGTCGAGTGTCACGTTGACTGGCGCTTGCGAAATCACGGCGAGCGGCTTTACGTCGAGCACGGCGCTGTCGTCGAGCACGAACGCATATCAGGCGGAGCTGAAGGGCTTTGGCGACGGGTTCGTTCAGCAGATCAACCTTTGCCCGCGGCCATAGCAAACTTTCAGTAGTCGACTGCAGCAATTTCTGCGGCGAGCGCGATTCCTGGGCCGTGGCGAGGTGAGCCGCGGAAGTTGTCGTACCAAGAGAGTCAGCTACATCTTGTATCGACCGAAGTCCTCGTCGTTCAACTGCTCAAGCCATCGGCGCAGCTCTTCGTTATTGTTCTTGTCACTGGCGGTGGTCACCATCTTGGAGGTCTTGAGCACTTGATCGTCCACGAAGATAGGGCAATCCAGACGCAAAGCGAGTGCCAGCGCGTCGCTTGGGCGGGCATCCACCGAAACGGACTCACCGTTCTTTTCCATCCAAATCAACGCGTAAAAGGTATCATCCCTCAATTCATTCACCACTACTTTTTGCACCGTTACATCCAGACCCGTGACGATGGTCTTGATCAGGTCATGAGTCATAGGGCGAGGAGTGGAGATCTTCTCAATCTCGAGGGCAATCGCATTTGCCTCATACACGCCAACCCAAATCGGGAGGATTGTGTCGCCGGCCACACCGCGAAGAATCACGATGGGCATCTGAGTGACGGGATCCATCATCAGGGTGCGAATTTTCATTTCGACTTCCATCGGGATTTCCTTTCTCTTTAATTAGAGCACCTTTCGTCGAAGCGTCGTTCAGTGGCCTGTTAGCGGCTCAAGATCACCGTGAGGTCTCGGCCTGGAGTGCCAGCACCTGAAGGAGGTACGTTGACAATATCAACCGTCAATCGGTCGCCAGGTTCGAGTGGCGGCAGACCGAAGCCGCTGACCGCATTCGACTGAGTCATTCCCACATTGATCGTCACTTCAGCGTAAGCGTTGCCATTGCGCATAACTCGCGCGACGATGTTGCCTCCGGTAGGAGCATCGGCTACCACAGCGTAGACCTCTCCAATCGCCTGGCGCCTTTCCGCCAGTAGTATCGGCGTCAGGCTCGATCCGATCGCCAGTGGGCCATCAACCTGGAGAGTGAGCTGTCCGCCAGAGAGAGTGCGCAAGCCCAAGACGGTGGTAACCGTGAGATTGCCCTCTACCGTCGGCGACGCGCCGTAGATGTTGGTGACATTGAAGTCAGCGGCGGCCACCCGGACATCCGGCCAGTAGATTGGATGGGCGTATTGTCCGCTGGCCGGGCTGCCAAAGAAATCGCGCACAAAAGGTGCCACCTCCACTCGCCGCTCCAGGTAATACAAAGGCGTTCCGGCAGCGTAGCCCTCGGTGCCGGAATTGTAGGAAGCCCGTTCAACGGTATAGCCTAAACCATCGCCCGAAATGGCCGAAATGCGGAGAATTTCGGCTTCGATCTGGACGAGATCGCCGATCGCGGCGTCTGCCCCGGCGCGAGGTGCCGTGAGAGTAATGATGGTGGCTGAGGCATCGATTGCGGTGGCCAACAGTTGTAGCGACGGACCCTGCAATTCGTTCCAAGCGAATAGTCTCAGCGTTCCTCCGGAGATGGTCCGCGTGTTGGCCAAGCTGGCAAACCCGACACCACCCAAATCCAAGGAGCCATTGCCGGCGTTTCCCAAGCCAAAGGTGGGTGCCGGAGGTAAGCCAGCGTCAAGCGCTCCGCCTGCGCCGGAGCCTCCGCCAATCTGCCACCGCGTCAAGGGCGACAGTTCAGGCGAGCTCTCTTGTCCATTCGCGTTGGCCGAACGGCCCGTTATCTGCAACGTCGCGCCACCGCGATTAGGGATCGGGAACTCGACAGGGCTGGTGGGACTCGCCGCACCAAGCTTCCAGCCGGCTTCGGCGATGACATAGCGGCTGGAGGAGTCAGGGATGACACTCCAAGCCGGCATCACGGCAACCGCGGTTGGTGAATTCGCCTGAATCCTTCGTTCCTGCCCGGCACCCTTGCCGCGAGTGATCCGAGCAATGGAGCCTGTGAATGCGTTGGCGATCATCGACAGCGTTGAGTTGCCGATGGTCGTGCTGGTGAATTGATCAGCCGAGATCTCTGGATGCAGTTCCAGACGCCAATAGAAATTAGCATCATGATAGTTGTCATCTGGTGGCGGAATCAGTTCCACTGATAGTCCGATGTCTTCGAACTGGCCAGTCAACGGGACATTGCCCGCGATGCGTAAGAGCTGTTGAGGATTAGTACCGCGATAGACCACAAATGCGGTCGTACTGGGTGAAAAGCTCAGATTAACCAAACGAACGACGTTCGTATCGGTGAGAGAGGTCATGGTCGCGCGGACAATGAAGGAGATCCGGCTCTCAGATCCACCACCGTCCAACGCGCTTATCGCGTAATAATAGCTCCGGCCCCCCGCCAGGGTGCCGCCGGTTGTTTCGATGTCAGGAGTGAGCCCCAGCAGGGGGCGAGATGCCGCTGAAGGCTGAGGACTCCCCGGCGGTGTAAAACTTACTCGCAGACTAACTTCATCGCCGGTGACCACCTCCTCTACACCGAATTGAGGCTGACCATCGGCGTCGAGCACCGTGCCCACCAGCGGACGCGGAATGCCCAACCCAGCCGTACCACTAAGCCGCGAGGCGCTACCCGGAAAGCCGGGCTGCAGGTACCAATTCTCATCGTGGATCTGTGCGGTGACCACTGCGGTGGTGAAGCTTGACTGCGGCTGGATCCGTTGTACTCGAAACAACTGCCGATCGAAACCCTCTTTCGCGTAGGTAATGGTAATCAAATCGCCGGGCCGAAGCCCGAGCGCCTTAATGCTAGTTTCAAATTCCGCGTAGAGGTTCCCGCGCAAGGACTTGTCCAAGTGCAGTCGAATCACCCTTGCGGCTTGATCAAACTGAGGAATACCCAGCGCGTTGATCGATGCCGCGATGTCTTGGCCAGTCCGTTCCGTGTCTTCAATATCGACAATGGACAGGCTGTCTTGTTGGTACTCATTAAATGCATCCTGAAATTCCAGAGTAAAGCGATTGGGAGAGTCGGCGTTCGTTCGGCTGGACAATCTGAACGCGGCCGTGCCGTTTTCGCGGCGCAGAATCGAGCTCTCGGAAAATTCGTAGGCTGGCCATCCGCCGAATAGTTGGGCCGTGGCATTAGATCCGGCTGGCTTCTCAGCGTGGCTGATAGCGATCTTACTTTCCAGCTTCAGCTGTAGCTTGCCTTCGAGGCCATACGTCAAGTACAGTGCGGCAGAGTTACGTAGGCCGCGCAGGATCTCCGCCGCAGATCGGCGTCGACTCAAAACCATGTTGGCTTCGTAACGGGGAACGGTTAGCGCGGTACCGTGCAAGTCGCTCGTACTGACTGGCCCATCACAGTGGGCCGCTGCGAGAGCAAAACTCCTCAGATCCAGTTCGTCCAAGCCCCAACCGGAGCGTCTGAGTAGATCGAGCATGATCCATGCTGGGTTCGCCGTGAAGGCCTCGTCAAGGTAATTTGCTTCGTCGTCGAACCGCGAAACCTTTATCCCGTTGATTAGCACTTTGACGTTGGGGAGGCGCTTCCCGTCCGCGATCCGGCTGGGCACGACGACTGAGGCATAGGCCATGCTGCCATAAGGGTCGCCAAGCGGGTCGCCATTGCTATTGGTGAAATTGAGATTGAAGCCGCCGGTACGATTGCCGAGCGAAACGACGTTATACCAGCCAGTGGCAGTCATGTTCGTGCCGTCGACGCCCAGCGGGATTTCGATGTCGTTCACAATCACTTTCATGACGCCCTGCATCTCGCCCATCCCTAACAAGACTTCCAGCCGCGTCAGGTTACCGTCGTTTCGCGCAAAGACAACTGGAGGTTGATACCAGGCAGTTCCATGTATCATCGGAACAAAATCGTTATAGCGGGCCTCATTCTCGACTAGGTTCGATACGCGCGAGCTATGTTCACCTGCGCCGCGCACGAGGATGCTTGCCGGGACAAACTCGATTCCGCCAAAACGGCGAGTGACCCGGTTGCTCGAATCCTTGGAAAACATACCGCGCTCCTCACAGGAAGTGCGAGTGAAATCGCAAGATGTAAATGGCAGTCCGCTCGAATTCAGATTTCCGACGCCATCTGGCTGGTCAGGTGAATAGCCGCATCGGAAGAATGAAGAATATTTGCCTTCGTCGAGCCCGGAGGGTGCTTGGGCGCGGTCAATCGCAGTCGCCGGAAACCGCCAGGGGCAACGCTTCTGAATGCGCACACTCGGCAACAGGATCCGCTGAGGACTTAGCCGGTTCACAAAGCTGATCCGCATTGTTGATTCGGTCGTCTCTTCCGGACTATTCGCCAGCCCGCGGAAGAGCATCACCGGCGTCGAAGCTGCCGCATTGGTGCCGAGATTCCAGAACACGAGTTGCACGTCCAACCGCGCACCCTTCAGCCCTACGTTGCGCTCCAGTTGAGAAAAGTAGCTGTCGGCATTCGCCAGCATCAAGCTGACTTTGGAGACACCCTCCTGCTCAGCCTTCATGTCGAACGCGCTGTGCTCCAACACCCGCGCTGCAAAGGCATGACTATTGAAGGTGATCTCGTGGGTGCACCAGCGTTCGATCATGCCACTCACCAAGCGGCATTCAAACAGGAGAATCGGCGTCTCCGGTGTCTTCTGTTCCTTCAAATCGAGTGCGGTCGGCATACGGTTTCCTTTTAATAGATGGCGAATTCAATCTTGCCCAGCGTTTAACCGTCCGTCGTCGGTCGGCTTGCGATTCGTATTACGGTCGAGTGTTCGCCAGGGCTGGTTGAGACTTGCGTCAACTGATCGCCAGCGAAGCGCGATTCTGGATATCGCCCGGTTCGCAGGGCCGTTCGCTGATAAGGCGACGGGCCCGGCTGGGCTTCCAGTTGCGCTCCAAACAACTCGACCGTCGCGCCGGCTGGCAATTGAATTGCTACTTCCAAGGCGTCGGTTGACGCCGCCAAGGAGCTGAAAATAGCGTAGCGCTGCCAGTCCGGCGACAAGTCGTAAACTCGCTCAGCAAATGCGCCGT
>JAYVRS010000490.1:0-5930 GCA_043776185.1 Bryobacteraceae bacterium
GGCCGTCTCCGATCCGGACCGGCTCTCCGCCAAGGCCCGCACGGCGATTCTGGACCCCGAAAACGACCTTTGCGCGAGCCATGTTTCGCTGTGGGAACTGGCGCTAAAGGCTCAGAGTCATGCCCCATCGCTACCACCTTTGGAGAACATCGAAAAAGACTTTGAGCAAGCAGGCGTCAGTACGTGGGTGCCCATCAAGCCGGCCCACATCTTTGGCATCACCAAATTGCCTCTCATCCACCGCGACCCCTTCGACCGCCTGCTAATCTCGCAAGCTCAGCACGAGGGCCTAACTCTGGTAACGCGAGACGCGTTCATTCAGCAGTACGGAATTCGCACCCTCTGGTGAGGTTTAGTGGTCTGCCGCGCCGATGAGGATTATGGACACGGGTAGGTCGCCGATCTTTTCGCTGAAGACCCAGTCGTGGTCACCTTCTTTGTGAAAGCCTGCCTTGAATTCGGCGGCTTCGGGTTTCCAGATGGAGAAGACGCCGGGATGCGGCGTACCGGTAGCTTTCAAGCTCATGGCTACGAGGTCTGCGAAATTAGGGGTGGCCTTCCCCTCGGTGTCGATATTCGCGGGGCTCAGTAGGAAAAAATCGCGCTGAGGGGCGACGCCCTGGTGGTCGCCGGTGACCGGGAAGAGGCTGTAACGCATCGTGTAGAGGCCGGGCTTGATGGATTGACCGCGACGGTCGGCCCATTTCTCCGGGAAACGGATCACAGCCATCAGCGCGCCTTGGGGCACAGTGTTGATCGATACGGCCTCTTCGCCCGAGGGCGGACCCTTGGGCGCTTCGGCCCGCAGCCAGATCTCGAAAGCCGGTTTGCCCGACGCCGTCAGCACCCGATGGCCTTCTTTGACCAATAGCCCATGCACCGAGGCCCCGGTTTCCGGCGGCGCGGCACCTATCTTTTCCAGCCGGTATTGCGGCCCGCTGATCGTTACTTGAGCGTAGGCCGTTGCGAGGGCGAAGGTTACAAAACAGAACATTTTCATCGTCACCCATTGGATGCTCGTTTTTCCCGCGCGGTTACCCAAATTTGCTTCCCGGGCGTTTACAATTCCGTACGCAACTTTCGCTGGAAGCCTAGGGTTACAATGAGAAGCTCATGGCGCGCCTACTCTCGAACTGTGTCTTTTCGACAATTTTATTGGCCAACCTCTCCTTGGCGGCCACGTTTGGCACCGTGGTGCCGTTGGTGGGCGGTGCCACAGACATCGTTCACGATGCGGCTCGCAATCGCCTTTACCTGGTGGGTGTGCCGGATACGCTGGCGATCTACTCGATTGCGGAACGCCGTTTTTTGCCCGCCATTCGCACCGATGCTCTCGCGCTCTCGATCGCGATGACGCGCGACGGCAAATTCCTCTATATCGCTTGCCATAACTCCTCATCGCTCAATGTGGTGGACCTGAACACGCTGCAAATCGTCAAAAGAATCAGCCTGCCGGCGCGGCCCGAGGGCGTGGCCATCGGTAACGATGACCGTGTTCTGATCTCGACAATCGGGACGGGTGCCGGCAATCAACAGAACGTGCTGCTGCTCTACGATCCAGCGGCCGAGGCCTCGGGTTTGGCAATTTCGGCGATTCCGGTGACGCCCGCTCCGCCCACGCCTCCCGTGCTTCCGGCGCCCTCTGGCCGCACCTTTCAGGCGAATCGCAGCCAGTTGTTGGCGTCCGCGGATGGCCGTTTCATTGTCGGAGTCAATCTGCCGAATGCCGCCTCGCGCAGCGTCTTTGTGTACGAGGTGGCTTCGAGCTCAGTGCTGCGCAGCCGTACGCTCACCGGCGCTTCGAGCGTATTGGCCATCGCTCCCGACAACAGCCGCTTTATGGCTGGTTTGAGCCTGTTCGACCTGCAGACGCTGGAAGTGATCGCCCAGCAGAATCTGGCCAACGCCCCCTATCCGATTCCCTCGAATACCAACTTCAATACGCAAGCCAATCAAGGCGGCAGCGTCTTTACCGCCGACAGCAAAACCCTCTATTCGGCCTTCAACGTGGCGCCGGTGCAGAATCCGCCAGCTCGCGCCAATATCGCCCAACTGATGAACTCCGACCCCGACAATCTGCTGATTCGCAGCGCGCTGCAGACGCCGGAGAACTTGTCCGGCAAAATGCTGATCTCGAGCGATGGCGCGAATCTCTTTGGCCTTTCCGAAAGCGGCTTCGTGATCTTTGCCCTCTCGGCGCTGACGCAAAGCGTCCTGGTGACGCCGGATAAGACGGCCATTCTTTTGGCGAACGATCAATGCGGGGTGGTGGCCAACCTGCGCACGGGCCGCATCGCGCTGCGCAACGACGGCCGAGGCAATCTGGGCCCGGTGACCACCCAATTAGTGGACGCAACGAATAACCCGGCTGGCCTGGGCGGCGTGGGCGGCATCGGCGGTGGCGTGGTGATCGGCGGCGGAGGTGGCGGTGGCGCGATACAGATTCCGGGTGGTGGCGTGATTCAGATTCCCGGCGGCGGAGTCATCGCGATTCCTGGTTTTCCGGGTTTGCCTGGGGCCGGGTTTCCCGGCAACAACGCCAACAACGCCGCCAATGCCTTAACCACTACGGCGCCCACCATTCGCACTTTAGCGGTGCCGGGCGGCGATCCAAACCTCGAGTTTTCCATCACCTCGGCCAACCGGAACCTTGGCACTGTGACTCCTTCGCATAGTTATCTGCTGCAAGCGCCTCTGGCCGTGAACCTGCCGCCGCGGGTGAGCGTTTATCAGAACAATCGGAACTCCGAGGCCCGCGGCGACGTAATGGTGATCGAAACCGGCATCTCCGCCAACGAAGGGCTGGTGGATTTGGTGATGGATGTCCAACGCCAGCGCATCTATATTGCCAATTCCGGTTTGAACCGCGTGGAGGTCTTCGATATTCGTACGCGCACCATGCAAGCGCCAATTAAGGTGGGGCAGCTACCGCGGGCCTTGGCGCTGTCCCTCGATAACTCACTTCTCTACGTGGCGAATTCGGGCGGCGAAAGCATCACGGTGATCGATATCGACCGGCGCACCACCAGCCGCATCAAGTTCCCGCCGATTCCGTTCAACTCCAACGCCGTTTTGATTACGCCTTCATCGCTGGCGATGACCCAACGCGGACTGATGGTGATCATGAACAACGGCACCATCTGGCGCGTGGTGGGCGACGAATTGGTACCCCGTTCGCTAAGCGCGATTATCGGCACCACCACGATCCCCGCGCCGCGCACCATGACCGCGACGCCCAATGGCGAATACGCCTTGCTGCTAGCCGGCACCGGCAACGTCTATCTTTACGACGCCGTGGCCGATGAGTTCGTGCAATCGCGCACCGTGTTCGCGGGCACCGCGTTGAATTCGGGCTTTTACGGTCCGGTGGCCGCTGGTCCGCGTGGCCAGTATTTTCTGGTAAACAACACAGTCTTGAACCAGAGCCTGACGCCGGTGTTCAGTGCGCAAAGCACCACCGCCGCCCCCGGCGCGCGCCCCGGACAAGCCGTCACTTTCGCCAATACGCCGATTCCCTCGGTGACTTCAGTGGGCGCTACGAGTTTCCTGCGCGTCACGCTGGCTACCACCTCCACCACCAGCACGGGGGCGGCGGGGTTGGAGTTGGTGGACACCAACACTGGCAACATCATGCGACGCCTGGAGATGCTGGAAGGTCCGGCAGCCACGGTGACCAACAATCGTCAGAACGTCGTGGGCCGCACCATGGTAGTCGACTCCACCGGCACCAACGCCTACGTGATCACCGCCAGCGGACTCAGCATCGTCCCGCTGGACCAAAGCGTGCCGGCGGCCGATCGCCCCGCCCCCAACCAAAACGGCACCGTCTCCTTGGCCAGCTATCTGCCGCCCGTCGCCCAAGGTGGGCTCATCTCGATTTTCGGCCGCAATATGGCCGACACCGCCACGGCCAGCACTTCTGGAGCGCTGCCCACTACGCTGGGCGGCGTCTGCGTCACGCTGAACAATACGCCCATCCCGCTGCTGATGACGTCGCCCAACCAGATCAACGCCCTGGTGCGTCCGGAAGTGGCCGTCGGCCGTTTCCCGTTGCTGGTTCGGAACTTGAATAAGAAGGCTGCCGCGCTGCTCGCGACGCAGCTGACGGTGGCTAAGTACGCACCGGCCGTCCTGGTGCAGGCCGACAACAAACAGGCCGCCATCTATCACGCCGACGGATCCCCGGTCACTGCGGCCCACCCCACCACCCGCGACCGCCGTCTCACCATCTACGCGGTGGGGTTGGGTGTCACCAAGGGCACCCGCGTCGTCGGCGGCACTCCGTCGCCTGAAGGCACCACCACGGACAAGTTGGAGGTCTTCTTCGGGGACCCGCGCGTTTCGCAGGCCGACATGGTGGTGGAGAGCAGCCGTCTACTGCCGGGCACCATTGGCATCTACGAAATCAAGATCTACGTGCCAGGCGACCGGTTGCGCGGCTCGGCGCTGCCGGTGACGCTCAAGATCGGCGGCGTCAGCTCGCCGGTCACCGGCCCCCTGCCGCCCACCGTAGCTGTGGAGTAACGGTCGCAGTAGAATAAAGGCATGCGATACATCACCCTGCTGACGGCTCTGGCCGTGGCGCTCTCGGCCAATAATCAGGATCTGGGCAAGCCCCTCACCCTCAAACAATCCATGAACGTCGGCACGGTGGTCTCAACGCCGGAGCTGCTGGTAGGTAAAACCGTTCAGGTAAAAGGCAAAGTGACCGAGGTCTGCGCAATGGCCGGTTGCTGGATGGCGCTAAAGGACCTCGAAACCAGCCAAATTCTCCGCATCAAAGTGAACGACGGCGATATCGTGTTCCCCAAGGAAGCGATCGGCAAACTGGCCATCGCGGAGGGCAAGCTGACGAAGCTGGTGCTCACCAAAGACCAGACCATCGCGCGCCTGAAGCACGAGGCCGACGAGACGGGCCGCAAATTCGACGCGGCCAAAGTGACGAGCGGTATGACGATCTTCCAGATCAACGGCACGGGTGCTCGCCTACTCGACTAAACCTGGCCGATCAACTGAAGCACTCAGGGACAAAGCCGCCCACCCAGCGCCACCTGCCGCACGTCGAGATCGGGCCCCAGCACCAGCACGTCCGCCCACTTCCCCACCTCGAGGCTCCCCACATCTTTGGCAATCCCGGCGCGTTCGGCCGGCGTCAGCGAGGCCATCCGGACCACCTCGGCCAGCGTGGCCGTCGTCGATTGGGCCATCACCCGCACCATGTGGTCCATGCCCCGCACCGAACTAGCCAAACCCTGCCCCGGCACGAAACCCACCTCGCCATTGCTTTCAAACCAGGAGCCCGTCTTGGCTGGTCCGAAGCGGTAGCGGCCAGGCGCGAGGTCCAGGGCGCGGTTGGCGTCGGTTACCAGACAGAGCCGCTGTGCCCCTTTCAGGCGAAAGGCGAATTCGAGCAACTCGGGCGACAGGTGGCAGCCGTCGGCGATCACCTCCGTGCTCATTTCCGGATGCGCCAGAACGAATTGCTCCATGCTGGCTTGCATCGGCGTCCCATAGCGCTCGCGCAAGGAGGACACCGAACTCATGGCGCACCAGAAGTGGTCCACGTGACGCATGCCCGCCTGATAGGCGCGCGCCATCTCCGTCCAGGTAGAGTTCGAGTGCCCGCAAGTCACCAGACAGCCCGCGGCGTGCGCCGCGCGGTAGAAGCCAGTGGCGCCCGGCAGTTCCGCCGCACAGGTAGCGATGCGGATCAACCCGTCCATGGCCAGGAAGCCCTCGTATTCCTCGGCCAGCGGATCCCGGCGGCCCTCCACCGAATGGCAGCCCACTTTGTCCGGCGCGAAATAGGGGCCGTAGTAGTGAACACCGGCCAGGCGGGCGCCATCGGCGACGGTCCAGCCGCGCTTCACCTCCCAGCAGGCGGCCAGCATCGCGGCGATTTCGGCTGTGGAACCCGTGGTGGTGGTGGG
>JAYVRS010000491.1:0-1849 GCA_043776185.1 Bryobacteraceae bacterium
CTCGAAGAGATCGCCGGGGCGCGTAAGATTGCTCACCGCGCCTGGAATCTGTTCCAGCGTGCAGACCCCAGCGGATTCAGCCTCACCCACGCACTGGCGCACGCGCTCGCCCAGGTAGAGTCCGAACAAGTAGCGTGGGAGATACAAGTCTTCCCAATCGCCCCGCTCAATCGCCACGGCGTGGTCAGCAAGCCATCGAGCCGACAGTGGGCCCACTTGCTGCCGGCCCAGTTGCTGACGAAAGGCGCTCAAAGCGCGATCTTTATTTTCGTCCAGCCACTTCATAAAAAGCACGCGCTCGGCGGCGGGCAGGAAGTTGCGGAGGGACGTAATCAACAACGAGTTATAGGAGGAGCGGCTGCTATACGGCACGCCGCCGAAGCCATCCGGACTGCGCTCGACAATGCCGATCCGGAAAGGCGCGCTCGGCGGCGGTAAGGCGGTTAGTCGTTTCACCAGGTTGATGACCGTGTAGAGCGTGGACGCCCCCGCCCCGATGAGAAGTAGGTCGTAGCCAGTTGCCATGGACCGCTGGCTAGTCATGGGTTAGCTCCGGCCTACGGTTTTGGTCAGTTGGGGCACCGCCTGACCGCGCGAGCCCGGCAGTATCCGTGCCGGATTGCCCACCGCGGTGACATAGTCGCCAATATCGTGCAGCACCACCGCCCCAGCACCCACCGTGGACCACTTGCCGATCTTCACCTGCGGGATCACCACCGCGCCCGCTCCGATGTGCGTACCCTCACCCACCTCCACATGCCCGCAAAGAGTGACCTGCGGAGAGATGTGAGCGAAGTCGCCGATGCGGTTGTCGTGGTCAATACTCGCGGCGGTGTTCACCAGCACGTGGCGGCCGATCACCGTGTTGGCTTGGATGATGGCCCCATGCAGAATCACCGTGCCCTCGCCGATGCGGGCGGACGCGGCGACCGTAGCCGTGGGGTGTCGGGCGATTCCGTAACGGGCATTGAGTAACTCGACGAGTTCGGCTCGTTCGGCGTTACGGCCCACACAGAGGATGAAGGGGAAATCAATCGAAGGAAACCTGGCTGGGCCGGCCAGCCGAATGCCAGGGCGCACTCCCAAGTGTCCGGGATGACGCTTTGCGGGGTAATCGTCGAAAATCGCCTGGACGCCAATCCCTTGACTTCGCAGGACATCAATGACGACGTGAGCATGTCCACCGGCTCCGTAGACACAATAGAATTCGGGCTGTGCAGTCACCAATATCCCTAACCCATTGTCCACTCTTTGTGGCCTGGGTTGATATCAAACTGAGGTACTAGAAGGTCCATTTATTTGTTCCTTGACGCGGCCAAATGAAAAATCTCTAATAAAAACCGCGTTACTTCACCCGCACTAGAGCTTCCACCCATTGACGGAGGTGATGATCGCCAAAGGCAATACTAGCCGTGACCACGTAAAGACCAGCCGCCGGCGGACGGAAGGTGGCCGCCACTTCACCGTCGGCGCGGGCCCGGATCGTAATGGCCTTGGCCGCGCCTAGGGACGGCCAGCCCACGGGCAGATGCCATTCCACCCGATACGATGTCCGTGCCGGTGCATGGTTGGTGATGCGCACCTCCAGCGTCACCGGCTCACCCGGCGCCACCTCCGACGTATAGGGGAACACTCGGGCCCATCCCTCATCGACGGCGTAATTCACATCGGGCCACGGACTCAGCTCACGCAGAATGGCCGTGCGCTTCACTAACTCCCGGCGCATGCGCTCCATCTGGACCGGCGTGTAACGAAACATCGGCGCCACATGTTGATTCATCAGCCAAGTGTCCGGCGGAAGACTGGCGATGCGATTCAGACACAGATCGTAGCCCGCCCCAGGCCGCAG
>JAYVRS010000492.1:0-1849 GCA_043776185.1 Bryobacteraceae bacterium
GGGCGGCGGCGGAAAGGAATGCTCTGCGGTTCATAAAGAAGTTCATCAGAACAATGCCCCAATGACCAAACTATATCGGAATGGCGCTAGCGGGTCAACCGGGCCGATCAAGGCTTCGGGATACTTTCGGCAATCAGGCGAGCGCGCTCGGCCTGGGTCCATTCGAAAATCAACGCCGTGTCCGCAGCGGCTAGCACCGCGTCTGGGTGGAGCCAAGTGTAGACGGGCAAAGGCATGCCGCCGTCCTGCACCTGATTGGCGATCTCAGACAGGAATCGTTGGCGCCGAACAGTCGAATAGTCTGGCCACTTCGACAGGTTCAGGCGCTCCCGGCCCGCCCGGACGTCGCTTTGCACCAGGATGGAGAAAGGTGCGACGTAGCTGTACCAGGGGTAGCGCGTGGCATCGGAGTGGCAATCGCGGCAAGCGGAGTTGAGCCGGGCCAGCACTTTCGGGGGGATGCGCGCGCCGGTGAGAATTGGCGTGCCGGGAGAAGGCGGCGGTCTGGTGACTAAGGAGGCCGCCGCGACAAGTCCGGCGAGGGCCAGCAGGAAGAGCCTCACTTTGCCCGCCAATCAGCGCCCTCCGTGATCCGAATCGTTTGCGAGCCCGGCACCTTCACCCAAGTCTGGACTTCGCCGCCCGGCCAGCGCACTTCCAGCCGATCGGCCTCCTGGGCGGCGCCCAGCCCGAAGTGCAGCGTGAAGGAGTTTTGCGAATAGTAACTGCCGCCGCTCATCACCTCGTCGATCATGGTGCGGGCTCCGACGACGACCGTGACGCGCGCGCCGATGGCACTGCGATTCGACTTCGCGCCGGTCAACCGTACATTCAAGAAGTTGCCGGCCGGCGCATGATTCTTCAGCAAACTGGGCGGACCATTCATGTTCAGCACGGCGATCTCAGGACGTCCGTCGCCATCCAAATCGCCCACCGCCAAGCCTCGCGAAGCGCGCAGCGTTTGGAAAGCGGGACCGGAAAGATCGGTAACGTCCAGGAATTTGCCGTTGCCCAGGTTGCGATAGAGCACCGTCGGCTGATAGTAGCTGTCGCCCAGTTTCGCGTTTTGCACTTCGGGATAGACGTGGCCATTGGCGATCACCAGATCCTTCAAACCGTCGTCATCGACGTCGATAAAGGCGATACCCCAGCCCAGCAGCTGCCGCGCACCGAGGCCGCCCTCCCGCGAGACATCCGTAAAAAACTTGCCATCGTCGTTGTGAAAAAGGGACGTGAGATCGCCCGAGAAGTTCGTTTTCGCGATATCCAAACGCCCATCGTTATCGTAGTCGCCGATAGCGATACCCATCCCAGCCTGGGCTCGCCCATCGAAGTTGAAGGCGACCCCGGCCTCGACGCCCTGCTCGGCGAACGTCCCGTCATGCCGGTTGCGAAACAGCAGGCTGGGGTTCTGATCGCAGGCCACGTAGAGATCCGGCCAACCGTCGTTGTCGAAGTCCGCCGCCGTGACGCCCAGCGAATACCGGCGCCCCGGCTTCAAAATGCCGGAAGCCGCCGACACGTCGGTGAAGCCACCTTGGCGGTTGTTGCGATAGAGCACGTTCTGCGCCTGAGGCAGCCCCACTGGGCCGCACATCACCGCCAATTCCTTCCATTTGCAAAAACCGCTCTGCCCCGGGCGCGGAGTGGCTTCGATTTTCAAGTCGACATAATTCGCCACGTATAGGTCGAGCCACCCGTCCCGGTCATAGTCGAAGAAAGTGCAGCCCGATCCATAACGGATTCCGGCAAAGGGCAGACCGGCCTTCGCCGTCGCATCTTCAAAGGTGCCATTGCCCCGGTTGCGATAGAGGCGGTTATAGCCGTAGTGAGTCACCAGTAAGTCCGG
>JAYVRS010000493.1:0-5909 GCA_043776185.1 Bryobacteraceae bacterium
GTGGGAAGAGTGACGTAGTATTCGAGCGATTCGCCGACCTCAATGGGGTGGTCGGTCTTAAAAAGGACACCGTTGGAGCTGATATTGCACGTCTCCCCCACCAGATGAGCCGGTGAGTGATGGGGCCGAATCACTTCCACCGGGAGTTTAAGGTCAAACCGTTTACTGCGTCTCTGATCATTCACTGTGATGTTAATCTAAGACGAATACGATATTAGGTCAAGCAAAACCCTTGACAAGATTAGGGAAATAGTATTAGTACCCTAAATCCATCCGGGAGATTGCGTACCCTTAGCCGCCTCATCTTCGCCCCTCGGAAGATAACAAATGTAACCGCCATCCCCGGCGGAGATCCTCTTGAGCCGGGTTAATCCTGAAGGCGAATTCCGCCGATATCCTTTGTTAACATGGCTGCCGCTGAATTTACCGATCTCTACGAAATCCTGCAAGTGAGTCCGAATGCGGAAAAGGACACCATCAAACGTGTCCACCAGATGCTATCGCTTAAGTACCAATTGGCGGCTCCGGAAAATAATGCGGTTGCCTACTTCGCAAGTCTTCAAGAAGCGGCGGCGACGCTGCTGGATTCCGAAACGCGAGCGGCTTATGACCTTGAGCGCCTGGCTCGCCAACCGGCTCCGGTCCTCGCCACATCTAACGCCCCGGCTCCCGTTCGCGTTTCGCCGGTCGCCGCACCAGACAAGGTTGGGGAACTACCGGTACCCGCCACGCCCACCAGCGAAGCCACGCCGGCTAGCGATGCCGGAGCGCTCAACCCCGGACGGTTCCGGGAAGGGCTGGACATCAACGAGCAGAAGCGCCGTCGCGCCGGGCTGATGGAGATCTGCTACCAGCAACGGGTTCTGAAGCCGCGCATGCCGGCCTTGAGCATGAAGCAGCTGGAAGACGGCATGGCGCTCACCGTTCATGATCTGGAAGGGCCGCTGTGGTACCTGAAGGAGACCGATCTCATCCGCGTCTCCGATGCCGGCAACTATGCCGTCAGCGTGCGCGGGATGAACGCGATTGAGGCCGGGCTGATTAGCTTCGCCGAGTGTCGCTTCGACTACTCCGAGAATCGCTGACTCGACCGTCACTTTTTTTTTGGGGCGACAACCTCTTTGCGCATGACGGCCAAGTTGCTCACCGCTTTCGCCTGAAACGGACCTTTTACCGTCGCCGCTTGTTGCATAAAATTTACCGCGTCGGCCATCATCGGCGCACTTTTGCCTTTGCCCATCTGGTAGTTCGCCAAGCCCAGGTAGAAAAGCGCGGAGCCGTTCAGCTGGTCGTTGTCCTTGATGAAGGGCAGAGCCGCGCGCAGAGCTTTGTCCGCCTCGGGATTCTTGTTCTGCCCGGCCAGCGTAGTGCCGGCCATCCAGTTGGCGAGCCCCAGCGTGGTGTTCTTTTTCTTGGTCCAGTCCGCATCGGAGACGCCTTCGGGCTTGGGCTTGGCGGCCATCACGGCGGCGGCTTTTTCGGAGTAAAGCACCACCTTTTCAGGGCTTTTCGTTTGCTGCATATGGTAATCAGCCATGGTGAGCAGCAGGTCTTCGTTGAAGATTCCGTGGCCCCAGGCACGTTCCCCCAGGGCGACGGCGCTAGGCAACTTGTTGGCTTGACGAGCGGCCCAGGCGTACTTGGGTATGGTGGGGGCGAAGTATTGGCTCTGGGGGTTTCGCTGTTCAAGGGCTTCCACTAGACGCACCGACTTCGCCGCGTCCGGCTCATTCAGAGCGGCGTTCGAGAGCGCATACTCGGCGTAGGTCTCAGCCTCTTTGGCCGACGCTAGAGCGCGCTTGTAATCCTCTTCGGATTGGTCAGCACCCTTCGGCTTTTGCGCGTCTTTGCGAGCGGCTTCCGACGCAAAGACGGCCCATTTCAGCACCGCGTCGGAGTCCTTCTTCCCTTCGGCCGCCTGGATGTTGGCATAGGCCGCGTCATAATCGAGCGGATCGAGCGCGACGAGTCGCTCGCCGGCTTCGAGGGCCTTATCGAAACTGCCGGCCTTCAAGTACGATTGCTGCAACTGCGACCATACCCAGCCGCTGGCTTCATGGTTGGGGTGGGCGGCCGTAAAATGCTCCATCAATTTTTGTTTGCCCGCCGCATCCGCTTCCGAAGAGATGGCTTGGAGCGCTTTGCCGTCTTCGGTAGTCGCGTTGATCGCGGTGAGTTTGTGGCGTTGCGCCGCGCCCGGCCAGGCCGCGATCACCAGCACACTGAGCAAGGTAAATAGCTTCATGGGAACTCCTCGTTAGTGTCGATGATCATAACACCAATAGGCGGGTGTCGTCGCTGAAATGACGCCGGGAAAGCGAATGAATCCGGATGCCATGTCGCTGCCTGTTATGCTTACACACTATGGAAGCCAACTCGGCGCATTCTCAGGCAATTGGCATCACCAGCACCGATCAGAAGCGCTTCCGGCTCGCGCTACTCTTTGCGGCCACTTCATTCGCTGTTAAGCTCGCACTCGCGTGGACCTCCCACGGCACCAATGACATCGATATGTGGGAGTCCAGCGCGACGCTCGCCCAAAACTTCAGCGCCCAGAACGCCAGCGCCATCCGGCTTTACCAGCAGAAGGTGATCGTGTCACACGAAGGGCGCCCCTATTACGAGGAGGTCTTCAATCATCCGCCCCCGATGATCCCGGTGCTGCGCACGATTGCCAACGTCGCCGAACGTCTTGACGTGCCCTTTTCGAGTGTTTTTCGGACCCTCACCAGCTTGGCGGACCTTGGCTCGTTCCTCCTCGTCGTCGCCATGGTGAAAGGGCGCGGTGGCGCGTCCGGGAATCTGGTGGCTTATGCCTTCTGCCCAGCCGCCATCCTGATTGCCGGATTTCATGGCAACTCCGATCCGTTGATGATCTTCTTTCTGCTGGCGGCCGCGTGGTCAGCCCAGCGAGGCCATCCTCCTTGGCTGTTGGGCTTGTTTACCACCGCGGCGCTCAACATCAAACTGCTACCGCTATTCCTTTTGCCCGCCCTATTTTTCTACTTTCGTGATTGGCGCGGGCGTCTCCAATGCTTCGGAGTCATTGCGGTCGCTTCGCTAGCTCTCTGGCTACCGTACCTGGCGCAAGATCCGGCGGCGGTCGTCAAATCGACACTGGGTTACGATAGCCTCACCGGCATTTGGGGTATCGGCTATATTTTGCGCCGCACCGTCTTGTTCGAGCCTTACTCGCACTACGCGAAGTACCCGATTCTGCTGCTGTCGGCAGGGGTGGCGTGGCTCATGAATCGGACCCAAACGCGGATCCCGCTCTTCGATCAGTTCGGCATCACGCTATTCCTGTTTCTCTTTCTGACGCCGGGTTTCGGCGTGCAGTACCTATACTGGCTCACTCCCTGGGCCGTGACGTTGGGTGCGCGCGCGTACTGGTTTCACTCCCTGACGGCGGGGGCCTTCCTGTTCACCGTGTACAACTTCTGGTCGGGCGGCATGCCCTGGGGATTCGCCAATTCACTCGCCACCGGACCCTGGGGCTGCGGGGCGCAAATGCTCCAGCTGTCGGCGTGGATTTCGGTCGGAGTGGTGCTCTCTGACTATTGGCAGCGCTACCGGTCGTCTTTAGATCTCGACGACTTTGCCGCGCGGAAGTGAGACCTTGCGTTTGTCCGGGTCAGGACTCTCGCGATAATACACCGCCGTGTGCCCCACCATCGACACCAACATCGCGCCGGTCTTTTCCACAATTTCGGCTGAGAACTGCTTGCGCTCCTCCTGCCGGTTCGAGAAACGTAGCTTCATCACCTCGTGGTTCAGCAGGGCAAGCTCAAAGCTCTTAAAGAAGTTGGGCGTTAACCCTTGCTTGCCCAAGTGCATGGTGGGCGGCATATTGTGGGCGATTCCCCGAAGGAATTTGCGTTGCGGATTAGTGAGAGGGCCGGGCATGATCACCAATATGGTCGCACGCGCGATACAGTAATGGGTTAGGTATGGCCAAACTTCGTGATCAACTTCGCGGCGTGTTCGGGTTCCCCATCACGCCTTTTCGTCCCTCTGACCTGTCGGTGGATTATGCCGCGCTGGAGAAAAATGTCGCCCTGATGAGCGAGCATCCCTTCTGCGCCATGGTCGCCGCCGGTGGCACGGGCGAGCTCTATTCGCTTTCCATTGAGGAGGCCGTGGAGGTCGTTCGAGTTGCCAAAGCGACCACCAAGATGCCCGTGGTGGGCGGCGTGGGAATCAACGCGTCGATCGCCTGCGCGATGGCGCGCGGTATGGAAAAGGCAGGTGCCGACGCGCTACTTGTCCTGCCGCCTTCCTACATCAATGCGCCCGTCAACGGGCTCATCGATTACTACGCTGCCGTCGGCCAAGCCACCGGCCTGCCGCTCAGCATTTACTCGCGCGATTGGGCCGTCTTTTCACCCGACATGGTCGCCCGTTTGGCCGAGCGTGTGCCGACGCTTGAGATTTGGAAAGACGGGCAAGGCAACGCGCGCACCTACCAGCGCATCATGGCCAAGCTCGGCGATCGTCTGGCCTGGGTGGGCGGCTTGGGCGACGATTGCCTGCCGACTTACCTGGCGTGCGGCGTCCAAGCCTTCACCTCCAGCATCTCCAACACCTCGCCGAAGCTGGCGCTGGAACTGGCCGAACTGGGCGGCTTAACCACCGGCAAACCGGCCGACTTCGCCAAAATCACCCCGCTGATGAATCGCTTCGTCCACCCCATTTACGCGGTCCGCGAGCATGTCAAAGGCTACGAAGTATCGGTGATGAAGTACGCCATGGACCTCACCGGCGGCGGCATCACCGGCGGCCCCGTGCGCCCCCCGCTCGAAAACGTCCGGCCCGAACATCGCGCCACCGTGGAAGCGATCGTGGCCGATTACAAGTCTGCCGGGTATTAAGGCGCTCTGCCGTCTCCGGTTTCCAACTACGTAGGTGCGTAGACAATTTTGCGCCGATGCTGTTAGGCTGTACGGAATACGATGCTTGAAATTCGACTTCCAAACCTGTCGACTCGCCGTGCGGCTCTGACCTGACGCTGGCTGCGACTGCGGTGCCGGGCTGGAGTCAACCGGTAAAGACCAATCAGCCCAAAGGCGGCGCGCCCATGCGGCTCGGAGTGTTTTCAGTAAGCTCGGCGGTCAAGGACCTCAAGGCTTCCAAAGACTTTTATGAGAAGCTCGGCTTCAAATCCTTCGCCGGCAATGGCAAGAACTACCTGATCATGAAGAACGGCGATACCGTCATCGGCCTCTTTGAAGGCATGTTCGACAAGAACATCCTCACTTTCAATCCCGGCTGGGACAGCAACGCCCAAAAGTTGGATGCCTTCACCGACGTGCGTGAATTACAGCATCAATTGAAGGCCCAGGGCGTCCAGATCACGAAAGAGGCTGACGAGAGCACGACGGGCCCGGCTGGTTTTGTCGTGATGGACCCCGACGGCAACCAGAGTCTCATCGACCAGCACGTCTGAGAAGTTGTACAAAGAAAGCGTACGCACTGTACGCTTTCGTGGTACGCTTTGGCCATGAAGGTCACGAGCACGGAGTTTCGCAAGAATCTGTTCCAGATTGTCGAGCGGGCTTTGCAGGGCGAATTCGTCGAAGTGGCGCATAAAGGCCGTCTGGTCCGCTTAGTGCCAGGAGACAAACCAAGCAAGATGGCGCGCCTCATCGCGCGGGACACAATTACTGGGACGCCGGCGGATCTCGAGCAAGCGCAAAACGAGTTGGATTCCCTAATGCGCAGCTCATGGGAGCAAAAATGGGCGTCTAAGCCGTGAGTTCTTACCTGGATACCAACATTGCCATTTTCCTTCATGGTGGCCACGCAGCCCGCATGACGCAACGAGCGATTGAACAGATTGAGCGGACTGACCTGCTGGTTTCCGCCATGGTGATGCTGGAACTCGAAATGCTCCATGAGAAGGGCGCGAT
>JAYVRS010000494.1:0-1844 GCA_043776185.1 Bryobacteraceae bacterium
GGCCCAATTATTGGCGTTGGTGTTGGCGGTGGCCTGGTTGGCATTGGTCAACTGCGCATGGCGATAGAAGCGTTCAAATAAAAGGCCGGACTGGTCCGGGACGGGCCAAAGGCTGGCTACGACACCCGTCGCGCCGGAGAGGATCCACGCCCGGGTGAGGCTCAGCAATCCAACGCCCGGCAGTATTTCGCCCCGGCCGGAGTTGCAGCCACTCATGATGACGAGGCGCGCGCTATTCCGGCGAGCGTTGATCTCATCCTCTCCTACCAATTCCTGGTCGCGAGTGCGGGGGTTCATCCCCAGGGCGATCAGCGCGTGGCGAGGTGCTCCGGGTGCCGAGACCACGTGGGTGGCCAAATGGAGCGTGGTGGCCTGACGATCCAGCAGCGAGAGAAACGACTGCCGATTCACTTGGCTGCCGGTGAGAAGAATCGGGTTGACGGGCCGCAACATCTTCACGGCGGCGTCCAGTTCCGCCAATGAGCCAGGCAATCTGGCGAGTTCGAAGCTGGACGGAGAGCCATCGCTGCCGCCACTGGGCCGTCGACGAAACAAAGCCAACATGTCAGCTCGCTGGGGAAGGGGGGATAAACGGGGGTCGGCGGAGTTATAGATGGGGTCGGCCATGCCCGCAAATGAGGGTCCCGTTGGCGCGTTTTGTGGGATGATCGCGAGGGTTGCGACGGAGGGTGCCAACATCAGGGTGCGATGTTCCACGAGGTAACTTCCTATTCCGCGAGCGGAGGGCCAAGGTAACGCCGCGAAGGGCAACTCATGCAGCGGCCCATCCGGGACTAAGGTCCACTGACTAATAGTGGTTTCTCGAAGGGAAAGTTCTCCAATAATTTCAAAAAAAAGTTTTTTTCCGGCTTCGGAGCCGATGGCCTGCCCGGTTAACGCGTCGGCCCGGAATTTGGCGACCTGCTGAGCGAGGTTGGTCTCGCTGGGCAAAGTGCGCAATTCCACGCTGTCGCGGGTTAGCTTCCAGGCGTAAGAGTGGGGTTCGCCGGTCCGGAAAACCAGGATGGCCTGGCTGGAAGTGAGGGCGTTTCTCGCTTGGCTGATTAACTGAAGATTGGTACTGGGCGAGGCGGTGCGCAAACCGGCCGCACTTTCATAATTGACCAGCAGAGTGCGGAGTCTTTCGCCTTCCTGGGCGAGTTGCGGCGTATCGGCAGACAGCCGGTGGGCCTGGGTGCGCTGAAGGCGATCGAGGGTCTGCCAGTAGTCGTCGGTGAGGAGGGCGCTATTCTCCACCAGCGCGGCGTTACGACCTTCTTCAGCCGCTTCAAGAGCGACGAGGAGCAGCGAGGCTTGCGGACGGCGCGAGTGCAACTCCTGCGCGACACGAATCAAACCCAGGTAGAGGGACTGGAGGGCCGATTCGGCGGTGGCCATCAGTTGGGCGGAGGGCAATCGCTCGGCCCGGGCTTGGCGAGCCCAATCCACACCCTGCACGTAGTAATCATAGGCGCGGGTCTGATTCCCGGAGTGCTCCTCGATCTCTCCCGAGAGGCGATAGGCCTCCCAAAGGGGATGAAGCAAGGGTTGCGTGCGGGCGGCTCGCAAATACTGGGCGGCTCGACGTCGCGCCTCCCCCCATTCTCCCCGCGCCAGAGCCAGGCGCGCAAAGCCGTAGTGGAGTTGCTCAGCATCGGTCCGCTTGGCTAAGCGATGGAGCCGATAGCTCTCCAGCAAGCAGACCTCAGCGGGGTCGAGTTGACCGCGGTCGAGGTAAGAAAGTCCCCACTGCTCCCAACTGCTGGCGGCCAGGGCGGCCATTCCCCGGCGTTCGGAGTTCTCTATGGAAGCGCGGAAGTGTTCATCCGCCACCCCGAAGTTGC
>JAYVRS010000495.1:0-5901 GCA_043776185.1 Bryobacteraceae bacterium
CTGACTTTGTCGTAATCGACCTCCCCCCGTCCCTTTCCCCTTCCATTACCGCGATTCTGGGTGCCAGCCACCACCTCGCGCTCGTCGTTAACCCCCTCCCAGCCTGTCTCAAACTCGGCAACTCCATCCTCGAAGGCATCCGCTGCTGCGAGACTACTCCCACTTCCATCGGATCCGTCGTCGTCCGGCTCACCTCCGAAGGCACCCCTACCTCACCGGCCGAAATCGAAGCCGAATTGGGAGTACCCATTCACGCCGTCGTTCCCCCCGCACCGGAATTGTCAACCCAGGGCGAGCGCACTCGCCTTCCGCTGGTTCACTCCGATCCGCAAAGTCTGGTCGCCGAAGGCTTCGCCACCCTGGCCCACCGTTTTCCGCGCCAAACTTCGCGTCCCCGCAGGTAGCGCGTGCCCACCCTCGATAACCGCATCTGGGCCACGCCGGCTACCCGCCTCTGGGGCGCGCGGCTACCCGCAAAATAGATGAGAATAATCGCTCGCGAAACACACTATACAGTATGAGCTCTCCAGCAATCGATCTCGCCCAATTCGATGCCGAATACCGGCGTCAAAAGAACAACCCCGAAGCCACCCCGGAAGAAGTACCCGACGGCCGCTATCACGTCAACGTCGAACACGTGGAAATTACCGAAGCCAAAAGCTCCGGTGCCCCCATGCTGAAATGGACCCTCCGCATCATCGGCCCCAGCCACGCCAACCGCCTGCTTTGGCACAACAAGGTGATCTCAGTAAATACGATGCCTTACGTCATCCAGGACCTGCGCCTCTGCCGCCTCGAGCTCACCTCGTTCTCCGATTTGCCCAACCACCTGGGCAAGCTGCTCGACGTCCAACTCGAAATCACCAAACGCACCAAGGACGGCCGCTACTCCACCTACTTCGAGAACCGGCTCAACGCGCCCGAAGAAGACGACGACATCCCGTTCTAAGGCCGTGGCGACAAGATCTCGCCCCACGTCACCTGGTATATTTCGAGGTCGTCATCCCAACTGATGCCGGCCCGCAAATACACCCGCATCCCGGGCAGCAGTTTTTCACGCGCCACGGCATCGCCATGGTCCAGATACCGGGTATCGGCCCGCAATCGCAAGTCCTTCACCCCCTCAGTCCGCGTGCGGATCCACAACCGCTCCGCCTCAATCTTTGAGATCACACCCGAGTAAAACATGTTGCCGCGCGGCGCAAAGCTCTCCGTCGCCCGATCCGTGCGCCCCACCGGATACTTGGCCGGCTGCGGCCCAATCACGTGGACCATGCGCACATAGCATTGCGCCAGCCGATGCGTGCGATCAGTCACCAGTTCGAGCGAGTCGCCCTCGCTCACATCACGCCAATAGATCCGTTGACGGTCGCGCTCAATATAAGTGCGGCCATCGCTCTTGCAGGAGTAGGCCGGCAGGTCGGCTCGCACCAGCTTCACCGTCACCACGCCCGCCGCCGCGCTGCCCTCATAGCTAAGAAACAGACCGCGCACGATCCCCAGCGTCGGGTCTTCCCCGCATAATGACCCAGCGAGAACGAGACTGATCCAGATCCGCATTCCCATCACCTGCTATCCTTTTAGGTTGCCAATGTCACCGTCGCCGCTCCCGGATTTCGCCTTACTCACGCGACTTGAGCAAGCTGGCCAGTGGTTTCTCCACTCCGGCATCCAGGCGCCGTCCGGTGGCTTCGCCCGCTACTATCGCGCCGATCAACAACGCAACCTGCCGCTATCGACCGAGATAACCGGCTACGCGATTTCCGCCCTTCTTGAACTGTACCAGCGAACCAAGCAGCATGAATACCTCGAAGCCGCCGAACGCGCCGCAAACTATCTCTCGGCTGCCTGGGATCTCACCCTCAAAACCATGCCTTTCGAAACCAACTTGGAAGGCGATCGCCTCGCCTACTTCTTCGACCTCGGCATCGTCGCGCGCAGTTTGCTTCGCCTCTGGCACGTCACCGGCGAGGCCTGGCAAAAGGACCTCGCCCAAGCCTGCGGCCAGTCCATGCTCGACGACTTCCCCGCCCTCCAAGGCTCGCATTGCATCCTTCGCCTCCCCGACAAACTCCCGCTGCCGCCCGAGCCTTGGTGGAGCCGCACCCCCGGCGCTTTTCACCTAAAAGCCGCCCTCGCCTGGCGCGAACTCGCTGAACTGATTCCCTCCTTCCAGCCTCCCTACGAACGCCAGTTGGAGTTCTCGCTCGCCGTCTGGCCCCAACTCCTCGACGGCGAAACCCAACCCGAGCGCCTCATGGACCGTCTCCATCCCCTCGGCTATTTCCTCGAAGGCCTCCTCCCCGTTCTCCATCGTCCCGATTGTGCCGCCGCCGCGCGCGAGGCCATCGCCCGCTACGCGCGCATCCTCCGCGAGATTACGCCCCAGTTCGCCCGCGCCGATGCCTATGCCCAGTTATTGCGCGCCCGCCTTTTCGCCGAAGCCGCCGGCGTATTGCCTTTAGATGCCATCCAAGCGCGCGAAGAACATGACGCGATTGCCGCCTTCCAGAACCACAGCAATGACCCTCGCCTGATGGGTGGCTACGCCTTCGGCGCCCGCGCCGGCGAGGCCCTGCCCTTCGCCAACCCCGTCTCAACCGCCTTCTGTTTGCAGGCCAGCGCCTATTGGTATCAGCGCAAAGCCGGCACCTTCGGGGCCCACTGGCGTGAGCTCATCTAGCGTCAAGCTCGTCTTCGCCACCTGTGCCCGCGCGGCAATGCCGGCCCTGGTCGAGACGATGCTTCATGTTGGCCCAGACCTGCCGCTCTACGTCGTCTCCGAATTCCCGCCGCCCACCGGCCACTGGATTCCCTATCATCCCTTACGCTCCCCTGCCGACAACGCCGCCCGCTTGGCCCGCCAACTCGATGGCCTCCAAGTCAAGCTGGCCGGCATCTACCTCGATCCCGACGTGCCTTACTGGCCCTTACGGAGACTGGCCCTCCAAGGGACCCCCTGGCGCAGTTGGGTCTTCTTCTCCCAAGACCTCAACCACTTTATGCTCCGGCCCCGGTCCCTGCCCGCCCTCGCTCGCTTTGCCCTCTGGCGAGTTAAGGAGACGGCACGCTTCGAGTTCAACCCAGGCGGCACGCTCTACACTTACCTCTGGCGTCTCGGGCACCCCTCGCACTTCCGCCGTCCGTGGCAAGCCTTTCTCGCTAGGCGTGCCGGCCGCCGCATCGCGAAGGAAAAGAAGTCTGATCCGCCACTTACTCTGGGCCCCGCCTTGCCAAACGGCATCACCGTCGTCATCCCGTCCCGCAACGGCGCTGACTTACTCGCCCGTCTGTTGCCCTTAGTAAGTGCCGACCAAGTCATCGTCGTCGACAACGGCTCCGACGGGCCCTGGGTCGCACCCGAAGGCATCGATCTGCTCACCAACCAGGAGCCCCTCTCCTTCGCCGCCGCCGTCAACCGCGGCATTGCCGCCGCCCGCTTCTCCCATGTCTGCCTGCTCAACAACGACATGGAGATCGCGCCCGGCTTCTTTGCGGCCCTCCGCCAAGCCTTCACCCAAGTGCCTGGCCTCTTCTGCGCCACCGCCCAGATATTCTTCCCCCCCGGCCAACGCCGCCAGGAGACCGGTAAGGCCGCCATGTCTTCCAACCCCGGTCCCACTGACTTCCCCCTCGCCTGCATTGAGCCCTTGCCCGGCGAGGACCTCACCTGGGTCCTCTATGGCTCCGGTGGCTGTTCGCTCTACGACACCGTCCGCTTGCGTGCTTTGGGCGGTCTCGATGAGAGCTACTGCCCGGCGTACGTCGAGGACCTCGACCTCGGCTATCGCGCCTGGCTCGCGGGCTGGCCCAGCGTCTACGTCGCCGGCGCGCACGTCGTGCACCACCACCGCTCCACCACCTCGCGCTACTTCGACGAAGCCGCCCTCCGCCGCATGGTGGAGCTGAATTACCTTCGCTTTTTGGCCCGCGCCCTCCACGCGCCGGAGTGCTTTGATCGCCTGTGGAGTCGCGCCATTGCACGACTGAACCTACTCGCCTCCGGGCATGAGCCAGATCCGTTGCTGGTAGAGGTGATGGCCCAAACGAAGACCCTCGCAGGGCGCGCGCCGCATGCGGTCTTGAGCGATGAAACTATCCTCGCCTTGGGCTCCGGCGATATCGCTTGTTTCCCGGGCCAGCAACCAGGCACCGGGGTTCGCGTCCTGGTTGCCACCTGCTATCCGCCCTATCCGCTGGCGCATGGCGGCGCGGTCCGCATGTATAACTTAATGCGGCGCGCGGCCCAGCGCGGTGTCTCGCAAGTGTTAGTCGTCTTCGGCGACGAACTTACTGCCCCCGCGCCCGAGTTACTCGAGATCTGCCATCGCGTCGTCATGGTGCGCCGCCGCGGCAGCCACTACCGCCTCGATAGTGGCCGGCCCGACGTCGTCGACGAATTCGACTCGCCCGTCATGCGCGCCGTGCTCGAACGCCTGATGATCGACTTCGCACCTCAGGTGGCCCAGCTCGAATTCACGCAAATGGCCGTCTATCTCGACACCGTCAAAAACGCTCGCACTTTGCTGGTGGAGCACGACGTCACCATCGACCTTTATCAGCAGTTACTCGAGCAGAATCCTAACGAAGATCTGCGCGATCAACTCGTACGCTGGCAGCGTTTCGAGACCGCCGCCTGGCAGCAAGCCGACGCCGTGGTCGTCATGTCCGACCGCGACCGCGCCACCGTGGGAGATCGCGCCGTCGTACTCGCGAACGGCGTCGACCTCGAACGCTATCAGCCCACGGAGGACCCGCCGGAGCCCGCCCGCTTGCTCTTCATCGGCAGCTTCAATCATCTGCCCAATCTATTGGCCATCGAGTGGTTTCTCCGCGAAGTCTGGCCGCTGTTGAAAGCCAAGGCTACGTTACACATCATCGCCGGTGCCCGCCATGATTATTACCTCGACTTCTACCGCGCCCAAGTCCAAGTCGATCTCGCGATACCCGGTATTGAGTTAGAAGGCTTCGTCCCCGACGTACGTCCCGCCTACCGCCGAGCCACCCTCGTCATCGCCCCCTTGCTCGCCTCCGCCGGCACGAATATCAAAGTACTCGAAGCCATGGCCATGGGCAAAGCCATCGTCTCAACGCCCGCCGGAGTAAATGGACTAAACGACTTAGTTCCCGGAATAGACTTCAGCCTCGCCCCCAATGCCGCAAGTTACGCCCAAAGTATTGACGAGTTACTAGCCAATCCCACCCAACGCAACTTACTAGAACAAGCCGCCCGGCGCACCGCCAAAGCCCACTACAGCTGGGAAGTCATCGTCGACTTACAAGCCAAGCTATACCAGTAGGTCGGGCCCTCTGGCCTGGCCCCCTGGCCCGACTCCTCGTTGCTCCCCTACCGATCCCGATCCGTAACCAAATCCGTCACGGAAAGCAGCGCTCGCCGGTAAGGAGAATCGGGGAACGAGAGCATCAACTCGCGAGCCCGAGCCGCAAACGTCGCCGCCCGGTCCTGCGCCAACTTTACTCCCTGATGGTCCTCAATCAAAGTAAGTATCCGCGAAAATGGCACGCGGTCGTAGTGGCGATCCTTCAGCACGGTCTCCACTAGACGCACCTCTTCGCGATTCGCCGCCGACAAGGCATACAGCAGCGGCAAAGTCACCTTGCCCTCCTGTATGTCGTTGCCCACCGGCTTACCCAGAATGTTTTCGCGAGAAGTAAAGTCCAGAATGTCATCCACTAACTGAAAAGCCATCCCCAGGTTCCAGGCGAACTCAGCGAGTTTGGCCTGGGCGGACGTATCGCCGCGCCGTCCGATGTAAGCCCCTACCTCTGCGCAAGCCCCAAACAGCGCCGCCGTCTTGCGGTCGATCAGCTCCATGTAGTCGGCTTCCGTGATATCGATCTTGCCGATGCGCTCCAGCTGCAGTAACTCGCCTTCCACCA
>JAYVRS010000496.1:0-1839 GCA_043776185.1 Bryobacteraceae bacterium
CGTTCAACCAGAAGTCTCGCCAGGTGGCATTGGTTACTAGATTGCCGCTCCAGGAGTGGGCTAGCTCATGCGCAATTAAGCCGACTAGACTCTTGTCCCCGGCCAGCACGGTGGGCGTCGCAAAAGTAAGCCGCGGATTTTCCATACCCCCGATCGGGAAGCTCGGTGGGCCGACGAAAATGTCGTATTGTTTCCAGCGGTACGGGCCATACATTTGCTCGATCGCCTGCACCATGCGCTCCGTATCGGAAAACTCACGCGCCGCCAACTCCACCGTAGCGGGCTCGGCATAGACGCCGGTGCGATGGGACAAAGCGCGATAGTCAAGGTCGCCTACGGCCAGGGCGAGTAAGTAGGCCGGAATCCGTTCCGGCATGTCAAAGAAATATTCACCCGTACGCGCTTTATTTTTTGAGTTATCGGCGCTCATGACGGCATAGAGTTCTCGCGGCGTCCGGATGCGCGCCGAGTAAGTCATCCGAATGCCCGGCGAATCCTGAATCGGCACCCAAGTGCGGGCGTAAATCGATTCCGATTGCGTAAACAGCAGCGGGTACTTCTTGGCGGCCGTTTGCGGCGGATCGAGCCACTGCAGCGCCGTGGCCTGCGGACTAGTGCGATAAGTGACGCGCACGCCCTGGTTGGGTATGGCCAAAGGAATCTCGAGCGGTGCGCCCAGCACGGGGTCCGTGGGACCCATGGTGTAAGTGCCCGCGTCCCAGCCGCGGCGCGTCGGGTTCCATAGCTCCACGCGCTCAATCGAGAGCCCGTGGGTATCCAAGATCAGCGGACCCGCCCCTTCCACACTCAACGTCGCCGTCCCCACTAACTGACGCAATCCGAAAATTACTTCCAGATCGAGAGCTAGATGACGCACCCGCGCCAGCTCCGGCTGGGCATAGGAATGAATATCCACTCGGCGCGGCAATTGCTGGCAGCCTACCAGACTTATCGCAGTAATAATCAGAACTATACGACGCACGAATTCTCCTCTAACCAATCAATCACAATCTCACGCGCGGCCAACTCATCGAGTAACTGCCTCACCGCCGGACTAACTGTGGTGCCGGCGGGCAGCACCACGGCCCACGCCAATTCCTCGCGAAACTCGCGCAAAGAAACACGCCAGTCTCTAAACTCGCCGGAGCGATCCGGCTGGGCCCGAATCTGGGCCAGCGAAAGGCCGAAGTGCGCCACGATCTGCTGCGCCTCGGCTTGCGCCGGACGAGGTCCGCGCAACACCAAGTGATTATCGCCATAAACCAGCAGGCCCAAGGACATGGTCCATTATCGTACCTTGAAGGGATGCCACGGCTGCTATCGCTCGATGTCTTGCGCGGATTGACGATCGCCGCCATGGTGATGGTGAACAATCCGGGCTCGTGGACCCACGTCTTCCTTCCCCTGCGCCACGCCGTCTGGCACGGCTGGACCTTCACCGACCTCGTCTTCCCATTCTTCCTCTGGATGGTTGGCGTCTCCATGACGCTCTCCTTCGCCAGGCGCGTTGAAGAGGGCGCAGATCGCCGCCAGCTCTATCTCCACACCCTCCGCCGGGGAGCGCTCATCTTCTGCCTGGGACTGCTGCTTAACCTCATCCCCCAATTCGATTTCGCCCACGTCCGCATTCCCGGCGTGCTGCAGCGCATCGGCATCTGTTACCTTGTCGCCGCCGCCATCTTCCTGGTGACTTCCCCGCGCAGCCTCGCCATCATCACGGCGCTGCTGCTGGGCCTCTATTCGGCGCTGATGATGGGCCATGGTTACGCCGACCCCTGGTCCATCGACAACAACTACGCCCGCTCCATCGATAGCCTCTGGCTCACTGGCCACATGTGG
>JAYVRS010000497.1:0-1839 GCA_043776185.1 Bryobacteraceae bacterium
TTAACGTCGGCGCGCAACTAGTGAATGGCTGGAATAACGAGAAGGACAACAACAGCGCCAAGACCGTCGGCCTCACCAGCAGCATCGTCTTTGACAAGATTACGTGGGGGAACGTCTATTACACGGGTGCCGAGAACTTTGACACCTCCAAAGGCAAGCGAAACTTCTGGGATACGGTCCTCCTGATCAATCCCAACCCGAAGGCCAATTTCTATATCAACGTCGACATCGGTGCCAACGGACGTCCCGATGGCAGCGGTTCCGATAAGTTCGGCGGCGTCGGCTTTGCCGGCCGCTTCGCCCTTCACGACAAATTTAATCTGAGTCCTCGCTGGGAGTACTACAAGGACGGCAGCGGTTTCATTTCAGGCGTAGCTCAGAACTTGCAAGAGTTCACCTTGACCGGGGACTATAAAGTTGCTCCCGGCTGGTTCATTCGTCCCGAGTTCCGCCGGGACTGGTCGAACAAAGGCTTCTTCGATAACGGCCGAGGCTTCGGCACCGGCAAGGCGCAAAACACCTTCTCGATTGGCGTCATCGCCAGCTTTGGCGCCCGGCGCCCGACCTAAAGCTCCCCTGATTTCTACGTTCTTTGCCTCGGAGGGGGGCACTTTTCTAGCCCACGGCGTCAGCCGGGGGACGCTTTTTTATGCGGTTCGCGCCCCACGACTAACGCCGTGGGCTAGGAACATCGGCCCGCGAATAAAGATAGAAATTACGTGGCCAGAGCACTTGTTCCGCCCCAGCCCTTTTTCTTTTTCGCCCCATCACGCCATAATGAAAAGGTATGAAAAAGACTTTTGCGGCCGCCCTGTGCACCGTCCTGCTTTCCGCGCAAGCGCCCAACGACCCCAGCCGCATCACCGTCGAAGTCTTTCGCGCTAACTTCCTGATGACCGTTACCGACAAGAAGGGCCGCTTCGTCACCGATCTCACCCAGCAGGACTTTGAAGTGGTGGAGAGCAAGAAGAAGCAGACCATCCTCGAATTCGTCGCCGAAAATAATCTGCCATTGCGTTTAGGCATCGTCGTTGATACCAGTAACTCCATTCGCGATCGCTTCAAGTTTCAACAGGAAGCCGCTTCCGACTTTGTCAAGAGTGTCATCCGCCCCAAAACCGATCGCGCCATCGTCGTCGGCTTTGACAACTCCGCACAATTGCTGGCCGACCTTACCGATGACGTAGCCAAGCTGGAGACGGCCATCCGCGGCATGCGCCCCGGCGGCGGCACCGCGCTCTACGATGCCATCTATTTCGCGTGCCGCGACAAGCTGATGCAGGATCAGCCGATGTACAAGTTCCGTCGCGCCCTCGTGATCCTCACCGATGGCGACGACAACGCCAGCCGCTACACCCGCGATCAGGCTTTGGAGATGGCCCAGAAAGCGGACGTCGTGCTCTACACCATCTCGACCAATATCACCCGCATTCCCACCGACGGCGACAAGGTGTTGCGCTACCTTTCCCAGGAGACCGGCGGCACCGCCTTCTTCCCCTTCAAGGCGACTGATCTGGCCCAGTCTTTTGAAAACATCGCCAATGAATTGCGCTCGCAGTACGCCATCCTCTACCGTCCCGAGCCGCTCAAACTCGATGGGCTCTATCACCCCGTCGAGATCAAGATCAAGACCCGCAAAGACCTGATCGTGCGCACCCGTAAAGGCTACTTCACTCCGCGCAGCTAGTCGCACTCTCAGTAGGTCGGGCCCCCTGGCCCGACTCATCGTTGCGCCCTTACTGCCCTCGTCCAGTGGGGTGGGCCTCCGGCCCGCCCTCCTTGACTCGAGTGTGCTTCATGGCGAGTAAGTGGCTCCCGACCGCAATGTTCGCAGCGATC
>JAYVRS010000498.1:0-1838 GCA_043776185.1 Bryobacteraceae bacterium
GTCGATTGGGACGATGCCAAGGGGCTCATCACGCAGACCGAGGCCCGGAAGTATCAGATGCGCGAGTATCGCAAGCCTTGGAAGCTGGTGGTGTAGTTATTTCAGCCGGATCACGATCTAGCGACCAAGCTAGACCCAGACGTCCTCGAACTTGATGCCCTGGGCGATCATGGCTTGGGCTTCGGCTTCACTGTAGTATTGGGGATCGATGCGGGCGAGATAGTAAAGAGGTAAGTCACCGAAAGAGGCCGTCGTAGGAGTTGGTTGGTAGATCATGACGGCCAAACCCACTACCTCGGCACCGCGCTCTTCGACGATCCGCTTAAGATTGGTGAGGTTGCGGCCGCTGCGTAGAATGTCATCGACTAACAGGATCTTTTCGCCTTTTTGCGGCTCCACGTATTGGCGGAAGCGCTGGGGCTGGCCTTCGATCACTTCCTCAGCCCAATAGACCATGTTGGCGCGCAACGCTTCGACGATACCGTAGGCCACCGCCAGGCCACCGGTGGCCGGCGAGACGACCGAGAGCTGGGGAATCATGGCCCGCAGTTCAGTATTGGCTCGTAACTTACGACTCAGCGCGACACTCATGGTCTTCATGTGCTGGTAGTAACGCAGGGCGTGCGCGATTTGTAAGTACTGGTTGGCGTAGGTACCATTGGGGTACTTATAATAGCCATGGCGCAAAGCACCCGTTTTTTCGAGTACGCTCAGCACTTCCTCTTGCGTGGGGAGTAGGTTCATAGATTTAGTGCGCTCCTTTACCGAGTAACACTTGCGGAATGGTTCGTAACATGATCATCCAATCGAGCCCCAGCGACCAGGAATCAATGTATTCCATGTCCATGCGCATCCAGGTGTCGAAATCGAGGGCGTCGCGGCCCTTCAGGGCCCAGAGGCAAGTCAAGCCGGGGCGCATGCGTAGGCGGCGGCGCTGCCAGCGCTGATACTGGTCCACTTCGTTGGGCACCGCGGGGCGCGGCCCGACGATCGACATGTCGCCGCGAACGACGTTCCACAGTTGGGGAAACTCATCGAGGGAGAACTTACGCAGCCAGCGCCCGATGGCCGTCATGCGCGGGTCGTTTGAAATCTTGAAGGCGGTCTGCTTCTGATTGAGGTGCTCCAAGGCGGCGCGAAGCTCTTCGGCGTCTTGCACCATGGAGCGAAACTTATACACGGTGAAGCGGCGGCCACTGAGTCCCAGACGCTCCTGGCGGAAGATCACCGGGCCTCGCGAAGTAAGTCGAATTAACAAGGCCACCGTAAGTAACACCGGCGAAAGCAGTAACAAGGCGGCCCCGGCGACGGCCACGTCGATGATGCGTTTTAAGAATAGTTTTACTTCGTCGTGGGGCGCGGCGGCGAAAGTAAGCAGGGGCATCTCACTTACGGCATCTAAGCTAAGACGGTCGAGGTAGACCTGACTGTTGACGTGCGGGAAAAAGTCGACGGCGAGGCGCGTGCGCACGCCCTCTTCGTCGCATAGCAGGAACACATCCTCCAGTCCAGAGATTCTTTCGCTCGCCACCGCGAAGATCACTTCGTCGATGACATGGGAGGCCAGCAGTTGGGGTAAGGCGGCCAGATCCCAAACTGGATAACTGCCATCGAGATTCTGAGTCGTGATGGGGGGATCGGATTCCAGGAAGGCCCGCAGATGGATGGCGTAGGGTGCGGAGCGTTCGATGGCCCGGCCGATGGCCAGCGCGCGTTCGCCCAAACCGACAATGACGACGTAATGGGGAGTGGAAAACTCGCGGCGAATGGCTCCCACTAAGTGGCGCGCATTGATGCGAAAGAAGCACAGCAGAATGAAGCTGTAAAGCAGGAACAGC
>JAYVRS010000499.1:0-1836 GCA_043776185.1 Bryobacteraceae bacterium
TGAAAGAGAAACCGCTGCCCGTTCCCGCAATCAGGAATCGCTCGTTCAACCCGGCCGCCGTGGCCGTAGCCGTTGCGGTATTCGGAGCCGCCGCGGCAAAGGTGAGGAAGTTACCATTGGCGGCTTGGATAGTGACGGGGTCTTCCCGCACGATTTCTCCACCGTTAAGATCGGTCACCACGAACTGTTGCGCCGCCGTCACGCCGTTGCCGTCGGCGGGCGGGTTGGCGGCCGGAGCCGTCAAAGTGCCATTGGCCTGGGCGGTGACCAGGCCGCCTTGGAAGCCGCGCAGAGCGAAGCGATACTGGCGGGGCGTCCCAGTAATGACGGGGGGAGTAACGGGAGGGGTGACAGGCGTGCCAGCACCGGCCGTAGTAAACGACCACGTTTGGTCGTACAGATTCAAGGACGCATCGGTACCCGTAATCCGCGCCGTGTAAAGAGTACCCGGTGCGAGCGGCTGCAATGGGACCATAAACACCGTGTTGGCGTCACGGATTTGGCTGCGCGGATCGGTCGCCTCGCTCACCAGTTGCACCGGAACTACCTGATTATTGGGACCCGTCAAGGTACCCGTTGGAGCCACCCGTTGGTTCCCCCGTGCGCCGCCCCTGGAAATGTGGATACTAATCGGATAGCCCAGCGGCCGGGGCACATTGGGCAGCGCATTCTGAAACTCCTCGGTAAAGGCCACCGGCACGTCGGTCTGCCGGTCGATCGGGTAGGTGGCAATGACGCGAGCGGCGGGGTCCGCCGCACCGCGGCTCGAGATCAGGATTCCGTCGGCCGTCCGGCCCGTGAGCCGGCTCAGGCCGTAGCCAATCTCGGTAGCTGCATAATCTGCCATTAACAGGCGCTGGTAGATGGTGCTCATCCAGAAATCGATGGCCCGCGTGGGATCGGCTAGCGCAGCCGTGTTTTCTCGCGCCGCCTCAAGACGCGGATAGCCGAAGTAGGTGACGCGGTTTGGCGCAAAGAATCCGGTGAAACCGATGCCCAGTTGCTCACCGGAGCCGGTGGCGTTGTTTTGCGTGAGGTAGTCAGTGTGGGCCTGAGCCGCCAAGCTCAAAGGCGCGGAAAGCCGGACGGCGGGAAAGCCCATCTGCGCCCGAATCTGATTGTATCGGGTGAGCGTCGTCTGCTGTTCCGCACTGGGCGCGAACGCGGCAGGCGTCTCAAAGGCGTCGATCCAGACGGTGGTTCCGGCCCGTATGGACGGGCGATCCGCGCTCACAGTGAGCACCAGAATGTGGGCTCCCGCGCCTAGGTTATCGAATACCGCCGGCACCACCGAAGCCACCTGCGGGTGGTCGAAAGTAAGTTCCCCCCGGAGAGTGCCGTCAATCGTCACCGCCGCCATGCCACCGTCGTTGTTCAGGCGGCGAAGGATGGTGATACTGTCTCCCGCAAAGTTAAAGGTCAGTGTGCTGTTCGGGGTGTTGCTTGCGAGGTAGGCGCCGCCGGAGGCTAACGCGTCGTTGACGGAGGTCCAGGCGCCGCCCCTCACCACGGCTTGGTTACTTTCTTCGACGCGGGTCGCTTGGGCGGCCAGTGAGGCCGCCAGTAGAGGCAAAAGGAGAAGAGGTAATCGGGTCATCATTTAGGTATCGAGTTCCTTCATTCAATGTTCAATGGGCACTTCGCTTGGAGCCGAGTGCGTCTCACACGGTAAGGCGTCGAAATGAGCCGAAGCCTGTCATAGCGGTGAGTTTTTTTGCCGGAAACCTCGCCACCGCCGGGAGTCTGTCGGAGTGAAAACTTGACGTACGCAGAATCAATAACTTACGGGGCAAGTTTTCGCGGCGCAAGTCTGTAAGTTGTTGATTTTAGGTTCGA
>JAYVRS010000500.1:0-1823 GCA_043776185.1 Bryobacteraceae bacterium
GCAATTTCAAAGGTGATTGGCAAGACGGCAAACGCAGGGTCGTTCTCTAGATCACGTAAAAGCCTGTCGGCGACGGCCGGGCCTCTGCGATTTCCGACGCCATAGGCCAGCGCCAGTTCTACCAGCGTTACTCCGGAATAAGCCAGTCGTTCGCCCCGCGCAACTGCCCTTCCAATGGCGCGCAATTGATCGCCAGAAAGTCTTTTGGGTGAACTCATCCACCAAGACACGATGTGCGTGTCCAGTAGATAATTGGCTGTCAACGATAAAACCGATCCGCGTCCGTCGCAGTTTCCCAAGGCATGTCAAAGTCGCTGATCTCCATGACCGGTAGGTCCGGAAACAAGATAGCCCACCGCCCTTCGGGCGACTTGTACTTGCGCCTCTCGACCGCACCCAAGGTGGCTACGGGTCTCCCTCGCTTGGTAATCGTGATCGATCCGCCCGACTCCAATTGCTCCAGAACGTTGGAACATCGCGATTTCAATTCGGTCACGCTTATGATTTCGTGCGTCACAATTTCTTCCCCACCTTCGCCTTTGCCGCCTTGCGCTTGGGCTCGAGGTAGGCCCTCAAGATGCCTACCTCGACCCCCCGTCTGGTCACCGTCACCGTGCCCCCATGCTTCGACACTTCCTCAATCAAACCGAGGCACTTCGCCCGGAACTCCGTCACGGTCATTACTCGATCGGCCATGCCTCCACTCTAACACCTGGTCATCTGACCACATCCGCTCGCGCACGTTCCTCCAGGCGCAGATAGACGATCCTCAACGCCGCCACCGTCGGAATCGACAAGAACATTCCGGCGATCCCCGCCAGTTGCTCACCCGCCAAAATGCCCACCAACACCAGCAGGGGATGCAGTTCAATGCCTTCGCTCATCAGCCACGGCTGTAACACGTAGTCCAGGAACAGCCGGTAAATTACGAGAAACGCGAACAGCCAGCCGACATGCTCATAGCCGCTTAAGCCCGCCACCAGCACGGCGGTAATCCCCGCCGATAGCGGTCCCACCACCGGCACAAACTCCAGCACCGCGGCCATCGTCGACAGCAAAATGCTGTAGGGCACGCCCGTCGTAAAGAAGAACAATTCGTAAGAGACAAATGTCGCGAGCGACAGGAGCACCACGGACCGAATGTAGCGGGAAATCAAGCCGTGTAGATCGTAAAAGATGGTCGCCACGAAGGCGCGCCGCACTAAGGGAATCCGCCCCAGAATCGCCCCGCTGATCACATGACTGTCTTTCAGAAAGAAGAACGCAAATACCGGTACCAGCAAGAACGGCATGACGCTGCCCAGCCCCGAAAGCAACTGCCCGGAGATCGTCTTCAAAAACGGCAGGAACTGCTCGAAGCCGCCCTCCAGCAGGTGCTGCGCCCACTCCAACAGACTCGCGCGCGCCGGCTCCAACCACCCTGGCAAAGGGAAACGCAGCAGCATCGCCTGCTGATTCTTGGCTAACTCCGGGATCTTTTTTGCCAACCCCAACCCCTGCTCGACTGCTTGGCCCACCACCCAACTCACGCCCGTCACCATGATGGCTAGCAAACCCACATACACCAGCAGCAACGCCAGTTCCCGGGCCTTTTCCATGCTCTTGGGCAGCCGCCGCTCTACCAAACCCACCACCGGCGCCATGATGTATGAGAAAAAGAGCGCCACGGTCAATAGGAAGAGCACGTCGCGCAATAGCCATACCAAGGCCACCAATCCGCAGACAAACAACACCGTCCAGGTAGCCCGCGCGATATTGAAATTCAATCCGAACATAAGGACCCAGTATACTGAGGGCGTTGAGCACTAACAGCCTGCAACAGC
>JAYVRS010000501.1:0-5833 GCA_043776185.1 Bryobacteraceae bacterium
GCAACCCAAGCGCGAAGCGCCCAGAGGAAATCCTTCCGCTCTTCAATGAAATTAACGGTCAGGTAGAAGTACACCCAAAGCGACATCGACTTGGCTATCTCGACGAACGCGCTCAGCGGACCCTTGTAATCCGCAGTTAGCTGTAGGTTGAACAGGGCAGTAGCCGCTAGCACTGCCAGATTCAGAAGAAATGCAGAAGCCGATGGCCAGCGGACTCCGCACGACATCGAACGCCAAACCAACAACAGCGCCGCTACCGGCAGCATCACGTCAGCGACGGAAAAGTTAATGAGCTTACCGCCGGAGTTGAATACTTTCGAAACGGGAAACAAGGCACAAACCAGCACGAGTAGCCCTCGACGCAACCCGTCGAAACGGGCGGTCGCGAAGAATGGGTCATTCGCCGCCTGGAGGCTCGCAGTCATGCGCGCGATCCGCTCCCAGGCAAGGGAGTTAGCTCCAGCCGTCGCGGCTTCACACCTAAAGCTAGGAGGGGTGCCCGAACGACAATCAAGTAGACCGTCCAGCCGATTAGCCCCAGATCGAACCAGAATGAGCGGCGGCGGATATATTCGAGATCCATTTCGAGCCGCACGGGAAGTATCACTTTTTGATAGTGGAGCTGGGGATCCATCTCGCCCGGGTCGATGATGGACAGTTCCGGGAAGAAGCGGACCTGCGGCAGTCCAGTAAGGCCCGGCATGGCGTTCAGGACCTCCCGCTGCGCCGGCGTATAACACATCTCGACCGTGCCAACTTCCTCCGGGCGCGGCCCCACGACGGACATTTCGCCGCGCAGGATATTGAGTATCTGAGGGAGCTCGTCAATCTTGAACAAGCGCAGCCAACGACCCACGGCAAACACCCGGCGGTCGTGCTGTGCGGTAAACGCTCCCTGCCGATCCGCCCCGACATGCATGGTGCGAAACTTCAGTTGACCAAAAGGAATCCCCCGCCGGCCCATTCTGGGAGCGACGTAAAACACTGGACCGCGCGAGCTCAACTTGATCAACAGGGCGATGAGTAACATCAGAGGCCCGAGTAACACCAGGGCAGCTGATACCAGCGCGAGATCGGTTGCCCGCTTCCACCAAAGCACTAGACACCCACCGCTTGGCGGGCATGCCGCAGGGAGATCGCCTTCACCGCGTTTGCGACGTATTCCACTTCGTCGCGACTCATGCCCGGAAAGATCGGGAGCGAAACCAAAC
The DNA here is from genome assembly GCA_043776185.1 of Bryobacteraceae bacterium. GTDB lineage: Bacteria > Acidobacteriota > Terriglobia > Bryobacterales > Bryobacteraceae > JALHNI01. The sequence continues at coordinate 1,212 of JAYVRS010000501.1, forward strand.
GTGGCCAAACGGCGGACGCCTGCGGGAATTCCTCCGGGCGGAAGCCGTATTCGCGAACATAATAAGGATGCAAGTGAAGAGGCATCCAGTGCACGGAGCACGTGATACCGGCCGCTTTCATCTCGTCAATAAATTGACCGCGGTCAATCGACATCGCTTCCAGATTCAATTTGACCGGGAACAGATGCCATGACGATTGACGGTCCTCCAACTCGGGATGGACCTCCACGAATTCGGCGCAATCCCCCAATAGCTCACGGTAGCTCGCCGCTAGCGCCTGGCGCTCTCGCCAAAGGCCGTTCGCCTTGCCTAGTTGCGCCAAACCGATGGCGGCCGCCACGTCGGTAAGGTTGTATTTGAATCCGGCCTCCACAATTTCGTAATACCAGGAACCCTTCGCCTCAAAGCGGGTCCAGGCATTCTTGGACAAACCATGCAGCGACATCATCCGCACGCGCTCGGCGATCTTTTCGTCACTGGTGGTCAGCATGCCCCCCTCGCCGGTGGTAATGCACTTATTAGCGTAGAAAGAGAAACACGCTACCGGGGAGGTCTCGCCGACACTGCGCCAAGGGGCATTTGAATGCGATCGGTAATAGGCAGGCAAGGTATGGGCCGCGTCTTCCAGCAAAGCCACCTGGTAGCGTTTCGAGATATCCATCATGCGGTCCATGTCGCACATCTGGCCCCCATAATGCATCGGGATCATGGCTTTTAGCCGACCGCCTGGGGCCCACTTGGCCGCCGCCGCCTCCATGGCGTCTGGATCGACCAACAGAGTATTCGGGTCGCAGTCCACTAATACCGGGCGCGCGCCGAAATAGCGGACCACCTCCGCCGTCGCGGCAAAGGTCATCGTCGGCACTAAGACCGCGTCGCCTTCGCGGACTCCATAAGCCTCCAGGGCCAAATGAAGCGCCGCCGTGCAGGAATTCACGGCCACGGCGTACCGGGCCCCGACATACTCGGCAAAGCGATCCTCGAATTCTCGCGCTACTTTGCCGGTCGTAAGCCAACCGGAATCCAGCACCCGCTGGACCGCATCTTTTTCCTCGTTGCCGATACTCGGCCTAAAGAATGGAATGTTCATCGCTTTCTCCATTAATTTCGGGATACCGACCCCAACTTCGCCGTCTTCGCCGCCGCAGTTCCGGCATGAGCCAGTTCGACCGCAACCTTCGTACTCAATCGGAGGTCGCGCACCTGGGTAGTCGGCGGCCACACTTCCGGAAGTTCGTTCAACATCTGGTCGGTATCGCCGCATCTGATTAGCTCCCGCCATCGTTCGACCTTGGCGAGCATGCTTACTCTGGGTCCGGATTTCGTCTTACGGATAATATGAATTCGCCCGTGATCGGTGGCCTCGGTAGTCTCGTCGTCATCCTGTAACTCCTCGCTCATTTTCTCGGCCGCACCCAGTCCAGTAAAAACAATTGGAATATCCACGTCCGGTAAATAGCCGGCCAGGGAAATCATGGTTCGCGCGAGTTCGTGAATCACCACCGGCGTGCCCATCTCGAGAACAAAGATACCGCCGGACTCGCCAAATACGGCCGCCTGAAGCACCAGACGAACGGCTTCCGGTATCGACATGAAGAACCGCCGGGCCTCGCGATCGGTCACGGTCACTGGCCCGCCCTGCTCAATTTGCTGCCGGAATAACTGCACCACGCTCCCCGCGCTACCCGCCACGTTGCCAAAGCGGACCGTCACGAAGCTGGTTGAGGCCTGCTGATTCATTTCCTGCACGGCCATCTCGGCCAAACGCTTGGACAGTCCCATGTAACTCTTGGGGCGAACCGCCTTGTCCGTGGAGATGTTAATGAAGCGTTCAGCTCCGGCTCGCGCGGCCGCGCGAGCGACGGTAGCCGTGCCGACCACGTTGTTACGGACCGCCTCTTGCGGCCGATCTTCCATCATGCCGACGTGTTTAAAGGCCGCGGCATGAAACACGATTTCCGGACGGACGTCGTCAAATTCGCGCTCCAGGGTTAACTGATCGGTGATATCCACCAACAGCGGGACAACGTTTAGACCCGGGCACTGTTGCCGGATCTCGCGGTTGATGAAGAAGAGATTATTCTCCGAACGTTCGAGTAAGTACAGTGCCGCCGGTTGAAAGCTCGCAATCTGGCGGCATAGTTCGCTGCCAATTGAACCGCCGGCTCCGGTGACCAGCACTCTTCGTCCGCGAATGAAGCTCTCGACCGCCGTGAGGTTGATCTCAACCTCTTCACGTTGGAGAATTACTTCGATCGAGACATCGTCGACCCAAGACTGAGCGCTCTCCCGTACGGCATTCCGGCTGCGGAGCAGGACAAAGTCGAGATCCTCGCGACGGCATTGGGCCGTCAGTTCCAGGAGTCTCCGTCGGCCCAGTCCCGGATTCACAAAACAGATCAGATCCGCTCCCGACCGGGCGACCACCTGACTCATCTCCGAGAGGGTGCCCGCCACGCGGACGCCCAGTAACTCGGTGCCCTTTCGGCTGGCCTCAGCGGTCAAGACGGCGACCGGCACCCACCGCTGACAGGCACGAACATCGCGCAATACTCCCAATACCGCCGCACCTTCACCGACCACCACCACGCGGCGAATGCCGGGACTGTTCTTGCGCCGCGCCTCGGACATGATCCGCGCCCAGGAGTAGAGACCGCAGATCATGGCGATTAGCAGAAACGTATCCAACACCAATACCGAACGCGGAAACTTGAGTTGAGGCAGCAGTACTAGGACAAACCCACCATAGAGCGCAGAACTGACCAAAACGGAGCCCGCAATGGGCGGCACGTCGGCATAGCTGAAAGTATTCAAGGGCCGACGGTCAAGACGGAAATAGTAGAAGGAAATCGTGCGGCAGGCCAGAGCCATAGGCAGCGCGGCGCCGATCTGCGCCCAATCTTCACCTTGCAGGGAAAAATCGAATCTCAGCCAGAAGGCTGCGGTCATGGACAGGGCGCTCAAGAGCGTCAGATAGATAGCCGTGCGAGTCCGCCGAATAATATTCTGTGGCTCAAGCGGGCGCTTTAAATGAGTTATCTTCCTAGACACCATCTTCTCCTAGCCCCTCGATCCGCTCTTGCCGTTTTCATCAGAAGGGTTACGCGACCGCCGGTCGAATAACTCACGCCACGCGTCAGACGTTACAGCAATCGACGTCGATTCCACTTCCACCACCGTCGGCAGGGCGCTTGATTGCCCGGTCGCTTCCCGACGCCGAAAATACTGCGGCACCGGTGGCGAATGCGTCGCTAGCTCCCGATCCCGTTCGTCGCTGCTTGATGACTGATCGCTGGACCGTTGCCCGCCGACGGGTGCCCGCGCGGGGAGATTGCGTTCTAAGTAGTCAGTTACAAAGATGCCGCCCAGTGCGCCGAAACTAGCCGCAAAGAATCCGAATAGTAGTAAGTAAGTCCGATGTTGGGAGACGGGCAGGACGGGAACGCCCGCCCGCTCAAGCACCGCGACATTGAGGATTCGCCGCTGATCAAGAGCATCCCCGAGGCGCGCCTCTTCCAGCTTGCGCTGATAGAGTAGGTAGTTCTCTTCGGCTATCTTCACGGAGCGCTCGAGATCGTTATGGTTCGCCGTCAACTGCTCAAGCCGCGATTGGCGAGTGCGGTATTCCATGAGATCCTTGGCGATCACGGTTTTGCGCGCACGAAGTCCGGCGGCTTGACTTGCCAGCCGCAAGCTCTCCGACTCCAGGGTTTGGCGTAGCGGGTTGGGTGCCTGAGACGAGTCAGCCAGTTGGGGCTGAGATTCACGCTCCAGCGCCGCGCGCGTGTCGACTAATTGTTGGTCCACCTCTTTCACCAAACGATACTGTGGGTCGTATTTGGTGACTAGCTCCGCGCGCTTAGTCTGTAAGTCAAGCAACGTACCCTTGAGGCGTTCAGCTAAAGGGCTGGTCCGTACGGTGCGGCTGCCGGTTTCGACCTGAAGAGGCTGGGCGCCACGTTGCTGTTCCAACATCCGAAGCCGCACCTCCGCATCCCGGGACTGGCTCTCCGCCTCCTCCAGCGCCACTTTCAGATCGGTGGCTCTCCGCAGATAGGCCTGTTTCTGCTCATTTAGTAATGAGACATCTCCGGTCTGCCGAAAGTGCGTCAGGGCCCGTTGGGCGTCGTCCAGCTGGGTCTGATAGTGAGTGGTTCGCTCATCGAAGAATTGAGAGGCATTGCCGCCTCCATGTACCTCAATGTGCTTTCGAATATAGAGTTCGGCCAAACGATTGGGCACCATAGCGGCGGTCTCGGCAACGCTTGACGTGTTCCGCACGCTGATGATGTTCGTCTTGCCAATCTGCTGAATTCGCAGATCGGCTTCCAATTTCTGCGTCGCTTCGGCCAGCGCTCGACGAGTATCGCTGCCGCTTCGAGTCTTACTCACCAATCCAGCTTCCGTGGCTACTTGCTCATAACTCTCATGGTTCTTCAGCAATTCAATCTCGGCCGCAATCTCCGCTTCACCGATTGAGGCCGGGGGCTGGGTGGCGCCGGCTACCGAGACTTCGGCGCGATTCTTCTTGAGGATCAGTTTTACCTCGGCGTCATACTTCTTTGGGAGGGTCATCACGTAGATAATTACGGGAACAAACAACAAGGCGAAGAGCCCCAGGA
>JAYVRS010000502.1:0-1820 GCA_043776185.1 Bryobacteraceae bacterium
AACAGTCAAGGCGTCATCACCCTCGTCCGTCCGCCCACCTGGACCCTCGATCAGCTCTTTCGCGGTACCGCGCTGGTCGTCGTTCTCGACGGCTTGCAGGACCCCGGCAACGCCGGCACCATCGTCCGCTCCGCCGAAGCCTTTGGCGCCACTGGCGTATTGGCCATCAAAGGTACCGTCAACTTACACAACCCGAAATGCTTGCGCGCCTCCGCCGGATCGATGTTTCGGCTGCCTTGCGTGCAGGGCGTCGAGGAAGAGATGGCCCGCGCCGCCCTGGCTCAACGTAAGTTGGAATGTTACTCGACGGTTCCCGCCGGTGGTAAGTCAATCTATCAAACCGACCTGACCCTCAATACAGCTTTTATCATCGGCAGCGAGGGCCGCGGCGTCAGTCAACGCCTGCGCTCCAGCTCGCTCGACTTAGTCATTCCCACCTCGGGCGTCGAGAGTTTGAATGCCGCCGTCGCCGCCAGCATCTTACTCTTCGAAGCGCGCCGCCAGCGGAGTGCCCGTAATTGAGGAGTACCGGTAATTGAGCCTCTTTCATCCCACCGCGCCCGAACCCGATATCAACCGCCCCTTAGCCGAGCGCTTGCGGCCCCGCACCCTCGAAGAGTATGTCGGGCAGCAGCACATCTTAGGCGAAGGCAAACCGCTTCGCCGCCAGATCGAGCGCGACCAACTCAGTTCATTGATTCTTTGGGGCCCACCCGGCGTAGGTAAGACGACGCTCGCCCATCTGATCGCCCTGCGTACCAAAGCCGACTTCGTCCCCTTGAGCGCCGTCATGAGTGGCATCAAAGAGATCAAAGAAGTCATGATCGCCGCCGAAAAAAGCCGCCAGTATGGCCGGCGGACCGTGTTATTCGTCGACGAGATCCATCGCTTCAACAAAGCTCAGCAGGACGCTTTCTTACCCTACGTCGAGCGCGGCGACATTATCCTGATCGGGGCCACCACCGAGAATCCCTCGTTCGAAGTGAACTCCGCCCTCCTCTCACGCTCCAAGGTATTCGCCCTCCAAGCCCTCACGACGGCGCAGATCACCAGTCTGCTCGAACGCGGCGCGTTGTTACTCGAAATCAAAGTACCCAGCGACTTACTCGAACAAATCGCCATCTATTCCAACGGCGACGCTCGCGTCGCTTACAACTTACTGGAGTTAGCCGCCGGCACGGCTATCGATGGCGAGATACGGCCCGCGGCGGTCGAGGAGTTACTCGGCCGCAAGCTGACGCTCTATGACAAAGGCGGCGAGCAGCACTTTAATCTGATGTCGGCCCTGCACAAGTCCGTACGCTCCTCCGACGCCGACGCCGCCATTTACTGGCTTGCCCGTATGCTGGAAGGCGGCGAGGATCGTCTCTACATCGCTCGCCGCTTAATTAGGATGGCCATCGAAGATATCGGGCTCGCCGATCCGCGCGCGCTGGAACAAGCCGTCGCCTGCCAACAAACCGTCCACTTTCTCGGGGTCCCTGAAGGCGATCAGGCGCTGGCCCAAGCCGTGCTCTACTTATCGGTGGCGGCCAAGTCCGATGCGGCTTACCAAGCCCTCAACGCCGCCCGCAAGATGGTCGTCAGCGCGCCCGACGAACCGGTGCCCATGCAACTGCGCAACGCCCCCACGCGCGCCATGAAGCAGTGGGGCTATGGCGAAGGCTATCAGCATGCCCACGGTAGCGACGATGCCCTGAACACCATGGCCTGCCTGCCGGACTCACTGCAAGGCCACGAATTCTACACGCCCACCAACCGTGGCCTCGAAGCCCGCATCCGCGAGCGGCTCGCCGAAATCCGCGCCCGCCGTCAGACGC
>JAYVRS010000503.1:0-1818 GCA_043776185.1 Bryobacteraceae bacterium
CTGCCGCCGTGCGCCTCGACAATCTTCTTCACCAGGTTCAAACCGAGCCCGGTGCCTTGCACTTGGTCAGCCAAGGCGCGACGGCCCCGAAAGAAGGGCTCAAAGACGAGCGCTTGTTCGTCAGGAGGAATGCCGGGGCCACAATCGGCCACGCAGATCTCCAGAAAGTCACCCGCGCGAGTGGCTGTAAGGCCGATCCAGTTACTAGTATCGGTGCCGTACTTAATCGCATTGTCGAGTAAGTTCTGAATGACGTGCTGCAAGGCGCGCTCATCGGCTAATACCAGAGGCAAGCCGGGGTCAATATTCTTATCGAGCTGATAGGGGGAGTTATCCAGCGCCAATTGGCTGGCCTGGATGCCGCCTGCAATCACGTCGTCGATCACCACGGCCTCCTTTTCCTGAATCACTTGGCCCACGCGGGAACTGGCATAGCGCAGCACCTGCTCCACCAATGCACCGAGCCGTTCGCTCTGCTCTTGAATCAGCTTACCGTAACGCTCCACCTGCTCGGGCTTGGCCGCCACACGCCCGCGCAGATTGAAGGCGGCCGTGCGGATCACGGTGAGAGGCGTCCGCAGTTCGTGCGACACGCTGGAGACAAAGTTCATCTGTAACTCCGCGAGTTGCTGGGCCTGACGGGCGGACCGCACCAGAAGCAGCGAGGTGGCGAGGATCAACACCAACAAGGAGAGCGCCAAGGCCAGATTCCGCCAACGGGTGCGTTCCACCAAGGCCTCCAGCGAGCCGCCGGGAGGACTCACGAGTATTTGCCAGCCCGCACGGCCCGGCTGCGGACGGGATCCCTGGTCTGAAGAACCGTCTCGCTCAAAACGCGGTCGGCCTGGGCCAAATCCGGTGCTAGGGCCGGATCTGGGGCCGCGACCGGGACCGGCTTCGAATCGCGGCCCCCGCGGACCGCCGCCAAACTGCCGGAACCGGTCCGTCCAAGCAATTTCGAAAATCGACGCCGAGACCTGCGCGCGCCCTCGCAGCGGCGGGTCGCGATCCGTCAAGCCCGAACGAAAGAAAGGCTTGGCGGCATCCGCATAGACCTCCACCTGATAGGGCTCCCCACCGCCGGTCGACAGGTGCGCGGCAATTTGGCGCGGCAGCAGAACATCCCGGATGTAGGCGGCGTCAAGCGCGACAATCAGCCACTCCTGCTCGCGAAACCCATTCGCCGCAGGGGCCGCAGGGGCCGCAAGAGTAGGCGCGAAACGGGGAATCTCGATCAGCAAATCGTGGGTATGGCCTGTTTCCGGGCGTTCGCCGCGTAGACGGCGATTGAGCTGTTCGCGAAGAGTGAGCCAGTTGGTAGGCCACACGGCTGGAGCGAACTCGGCACTCATAAAGTTGAGCCGCTTGAGTTCAACCTGGGGGCCGGCCGGGACGGCGAGCCCTAGGGCGGCGAAAAGTTTCGCTTCGGGGTTCTGCGCGCTCCAGCGAGCATAGCGAGAGGCGTAGGCGGGCTCACGGCCCTGCGCGGCAATCTCGGCCGCGGTGGGCTGCAGAGCCCGGATGGCGGTGAGTATCTCGTTATCAAAGTCGTGGCCGATGCGGTGGAGTGAGAGTTGCAGAGCATCTTTTAGACGACTCTGCTCGGCGCGGCTCAGGTCTCCGGTCCAGCGGTACTGCAGCACCGCCATGACGAGCCCCAGCGCCGCCAGCAAGGTAACGAGGCCGCCCGAGAACCACGCGCGACGCTGGATTTGATCGAATTCCATACTACTCCCCTCTTAAGATAGTCGATGGGCGAAGCGGGGTGGACCAAATCTTAGTAAAGCTCAGGTAAAGAACGTTAAGGGGCCGGCTCCT
>JAYVRS010000504.1:0-5817 GCA_043776185.1 Bryobacteraceae bacterium
GCTTTGGTGGACAAAGGCGCGCAGCTGGGCCGGGCTCTCCCAAATCGACAGCGTCGGCAGTACCAACCCATCGGGACCATTTTCCAGCGAACGCCACACAAACCCAGGGCTTCGCCAGCCCAATTCATTCACTAACGGAATGGCCCGCGCGTACTCGCTTATGCGGGGATCGTCCAGCGGAGCTTGGAGGCGCGCCAGATTGAACTGCGCTAAGTGATGCCACATAAATCGCCTAAGGGAGCAAAACGGAGTGAATAAACTCTTCCACTCGGCTGATGCGGTTTTCTAGGAAGGAAAACCGGACGACGTAGCGGGCCACGTTTCCTTCAGCCGCCCAGCGGACAGCTTCGAGGGCGGAACAATCACGATTAGACATACCGCCAGGATACTATTGTTCGTGACTTACTCGCCGGCGGGGACGGCTGGTTTCGGAGTAACTGCGCGGGTAAGGTGCAAGACGAAAGGAGTTACTTCAAAAGGCAACTTCTCCCGTGCCGAAAGCAACGCTACGGATTTCGTTTTCAGCAGCGTAAGCTGATTAGACCAGGGGTCGGCCTTGATGCGCGAGCCCAACGGCAGGGCGGCAATCTGCTCCATCTTGCCTTCGGCCAACGCGGGCGCCTTCTGTGCCAGTTCGTTCAACTGCAGAAAGGTTTCACCCGTGGCGAGTTGATTGCCCAGGTTGGCTTGGATGAGTCCGGGAAGCTTCGGGGCTTTCGACGCCAGTGCCTTCAGGAACAATCCCGCGTTGCCCAGTTTCTCTTGGTAAGGGGACTTCTTCAGATACTCGATCGCTCGCTTGCCGGCTGCTCCATTTTCCGCCTCCGGCCGGCGAAAACGAAAGCGATTCAACACTTGGGCATCCGTTAGCATAGTACGGTTCGCAAAGGCGAACTGCGTCTCAGTCCGATGGCCCAAAGCAATATGTGCCACCTCGCCCGCCAGCACCATCGCCAAACTCGCCTCATCGGGCAGTACATCGATCAGGCCCCGGCTGATCACGATCGCCCGGCCCACGGAAAAAGTCTCGAGGGGCGTGGTCATCAAGACCCGGCATTCAATATCGATATTCAGATTGTTAGTGACGAGTAAGTTGTTCACGACCGCGTTCAATACTTTGTCAACCTCGCCCTTGGGCGCCAGTAAGCCGGCCTTATCCAAACGCTCCAGGACATTTTCTTCGGCTTGACGTTCCCACATCCGCTGGCTCTCCAACGGCGAGTTTTGCTTGGCCCCGCCCGCGTCCTCCACCGCCGATTCGGACTCCACCAGTATGCTGGTCAATTCGCTCAACTTACTGCCGCCGCCCACGTCATAACCCCAGAACCGTGTTTGCGCCTTGAATCGCGGCACGCGCTGTTTGGTGGTGGAAGGGTTGGCGTTCTCCACATAGACGTAAGCCGGAACCCAGTGGCCTGGAGAGACGTTCACCCGCCAGCTATCGAAGTTAAAATAAAGTTCGACATTCGAGCCCCATCGTGACACCTTCGCGGGCGTGAAGCTTCCATTGAGCCTGACAATTCGTCGTTCGCGGTCCTCCACCCAAATGCGACCGATGAATCTACCGGGCGACGATTCCGCGCGAGGCGCGACATCGAATACGAGGCAGCGCACTTCGCCAAGAAACTCGCGCCGCACAAACTCGAAGCTATAAGTCTGCCGGTCAAAGTTAGTGGCATCCGGAATCATCATTTGGGCGAAGCCCGCTGGTTTGAAGACAATTTGACGGCCGTGGGCGCGCTGGCGAATCGTCGCCGAATCCAGAAACGAGTCATAGTCAATGCCGCCCCCGAGTGTGACGCGGCCTAAGAAGTACTGATCGTCGCGTGGACCTTCATCCGGACTCTCGGGGTCCTCCTGTAAGTAAGTCTCGATAATCGGATTGAGCGTGCGCATCTGTGCCAGAAACTCCTGCTCATTTTTCACAATTTCGTCGAGTAAGCGATCTACGGCATCGGGCCCTTTGGCTGGGCTCTGAGCGAAGGCGGTCATCGCCACTAATGCTAAGTAAACTCGGGTCATCATCGATCTGTTCCTCCGGGGAGTAGGTTCTTAAGCAATCTGAAACTGAATCTGAATCACGGCCGGGGCATCCACCGGCCGGCCATCACGGCGCGCGGGACGAAAGCGAATCGCCTCTGCCGCCTGCACCGCGGCCTCATCCAACCCGTGTCCCAACCCCTTCACCACCGCCACCACCCGGATCTGGCCCGCGGCGCCAAATACCACGCGGAGTTGCACGGTGCCTTCAATCCGCAAGCGTCGGGCTTCGTCGGTGTAGATAGGCCGGGGCTTCTCCAAAATTTCAATTCCTTCGAACGGCGTAGATACTACCTTAGCGACCGTGGATCGCGCGGCCGGGGCTTCCGCTTGGTCAAATCCACCACTCGATAGCTGACGCCGGCGAGGCGCAGCGCTTCCGGAAGACGCGTCATCGAAGCCATTACCGGCCAAGCGGCCACGCGCTCCCACCTCAGCCGGACCCGCCTCAAAGCCCCCGACGGCCGTCGTTGCCCGCGGCGATTTGGGAAAAACGGCGCTTGGCGAATTCAGTAGACCTACCTGCACTGCGGGTTTCACCGCCAGCGCCGGCAGCGAAACGGCGGGAAGCGTCGGCATCGTCAGCGAAGCCGTCTCTGGTGCCAGCTCGATTTGGAGCACCGGTTGCGTGAGGGTTCGCGCCGGAGGAGCCAGCAGTTTCTGACGTACTGACGGTTCGGCAACCTTTGCCGCTAGGGCGCGTGACGCAGTATTCAAAGACTGGTGATGCCGAAGTTTCGGGAGCACTAATGGCGTGATCGGCGAGGGCAGCACCAACTGGGTCACCGTGCGACGCGGCGCGGACGTCCACACCGGCGCACTAACGAGTAACAATAGGCCCACCACGCCGATGTGCACCAAAATACTCGTGCCTACCGAGGCCAACCGTGGCTGGCGCGCGAAAGACGAATCTGGCAGTACGGAATTCATAAGTGCGACGAAGCGCTCCGCACGCTTCAATACGCCTTATCGGCCTCAAGCGCTTTCGTGAGAGAAGGCCTTTACGCTACGCTGTAAACTGTCGTGGTCAGAAATACCTTTGCATTACAAGTTGCAACTTACATCACCCTCAGCGTGGCGCTAACGTCGGCCACTGCGCAGCCGCCGGCCATCCTGCAAGAGGGCGTGCGCAATGAAGCGAGCCGCATCCCGCCGTCGTTGCCCGGGGGCGCGCTTTCTCCCGGAAGCCGCATCGTGGTCAACGGCCTGCGTTTTTCGCCGTCGCCGTTCTTGTCCCTTCGCGCCGGTCAACGAAAATGGGTTGTTACAGCCATCGAGGCTTCGCCAACCCAAGGCGTTTGGCAATTGCCAGCGGACCTAGTGCCCGGACCTGCCTCGCTCACTCTAACCAACGAAGACGGCGAAAGCCGCCCTTACCCGATTGCGATTACGTCCCAAAGCGGTGGAATTTATAGCCTGGACGAGCAAGGTTGGGGTCGAGCGGACGCCTCGAGAACGCAGCCCGGGGGACGGCGTCAGCCGATCGACAAGTCGCAGCCGGCCCATCTGGGTGAGGAAATTGCCCTCCTCGCGACCGGTTCCGCCCAGGGCTTTCTGCTAACTGTGGGAGGCTTGTCCGCCCGCGCGCGTTGGGTTCCCTTGGCAGCGGGGCGCGCCGAGTTGCTCGTTCTGGTTCCCCGCAGTGCGCCTTTGGGTTGCCATGTACCGGTCCAACTGAGTTATCGCGGTGGGCTCGTGGGCAATAGCGTGACGATTCCTATTGCTCCGCCGGGTTCCCCCTGCGATCCCGAAAAGATGTGGCCCACAGCTACTGTTCCCGCGCGGACCTTCCTCGGATTGTTCCTTCTCGCTCGCTTCAACCTGCGGATCGAGTTACCCGGGGAATCCGGCGTGGACTTTACGGATGAAGAGGCGGCCCTACATTTCTTTTCCCTACCGCCGGCCCCCACCCATCCCCCGCCGGTGGAGATGCTGCCGCCCGCCGGCACCTGTCTTACTTTTCACGGCTTGTATCAACAGGAAGTGGGTATTCGCCAGAACTTACTCGAAATGATGCGGGACCGTTTGCCGGGGCCCGTAACCCGCACGGGCCTGGACATCTTAGTCGAAGGCCCGGCGGGCCAGAGAAAGATCCCCCGCGATGCGCAAGATAGAGGTTACTTCGCCTTTCTGGGCGGCGAGCGGCCGGATTACTTTCGAGCCGCCCTCCCGCTATTTCTCGCGCCTGGCAAATATCATCTCAAAGCCTCGGGCGGTGAAGCTTCCGGGCCTTTCGCCGCCGATTTTCGCGTGCCACCAGAGTTACTGAGTAAGAGCCTAATGCAACAAGATTTCGTCACCCGCCGGCAGGGCCTGCGATTGGCTTGGTCCGGTGGGGCACCGGACTCTCCCGTCTATGTTCTGGCCGTCAGCGTGCGCCACTCGACTACCGCCTTTGGCGCCTGCCTTTGCGCCGCGCCCATTGGACAAAGAAAGTTCACCATTTCTCCAGAAGCCTTAGCCAATCTGCCGGCCACCGAACCGGAAAGCACGATGCCGCTGAACCTGGTCTTTTTGATTTCGGCACCTCCACCGACACCGTTTCAAAGTAGAGGTGAGGGCGTCGGCTATGTCTTACCGGTCACAGTTCTCGGCCGAACCGTGGTCTTCCGTTAGCGCGTCGTTCATCGCACGGCAACAGTAAGATTGGCCTGCGAATTGATATTGCCGATGCTGACCACTACCGGATGGCTCCCCGTCGGTAAGTCGGCGGGCAGTTGAATATTAATCTGAAACAACCCTGCCACCTGTAAGGGAATTGCCCCGGCATAGAGAATCGTGGCGTTCCGCCCGGCGACCGTCACGGCGACGGTTTGGTTGGGCTTGGGAAATTCGGTTGCCGCGATTTTGCCATCCACTCCTCCCGGCACGGTTTGGCCTTCGCCGGTGCCAAACAACACGACCACCGATCCTTTCGCCGCCGGATTGTCTGGCGTGTTCAGCACGGTGTCCTGGTTGTAAATTGAACCAGGGCCCGTGCCGGTCTGGTTCACCGAAAATAATCCGGGTGCGGCCGCACTGACGGCCAAGGTGAAAGGTGCCGAACGCTGACCTTGATACTCCACGATCACTTGCACGCTCGACTTTCCGGTTACCGAATAAGGCACCATGCCACTCGATTGATCTTCACGAACGTAGATCAGCGGCGCGGCAATACCATCGAACAGGAAGCGAGTTTGCGCGCGGACGGTGTCGTAAAGGCCGGAGGGCGTTAGCGCCGCGCCCACTAAGTCCTTCGGCCCAGCGGCCGTGGTAAACGCGACGAAAATCATCCCCGGCGCAATCCGTGTCTGATAATTAGCCGCGTTCGCGATGGAGCGGATCGCTAGAGACGGCCCCGCCGTTGGCGTGAATCCCTCGATCCGACTCAAGAATGCATCGCCGCGAAAAAACTGTGACGCCGTTGATCCGCCAAACCCGGTCTGCGCCGGAGTGCCACGATTGGGAAAGTTCAGCGAGGCCGTGCTACCGGTAACCCATAAATTCCCCGCGCGGTCCAGAGCCAAGCCACCAACCGCGTCATCGAGCGCTCCGCCCAAGAAAGTCGCATAGAGCAGCGAGGTAAGCGTCGGATTAAATTGGGCAACGAAACCATCTCCGATCGATTGACCTTCGAACGGCCGGGCACGGCCCCCAAACTGAGGTTGCGCCGCATCGGCTGTTACGGGCAGGTTGGTCGAAACGGTCATGCCGGCGATGATGACGTTACCCGATTGATCGAGCGCAATGCCCATCGGGATATCGTCGCTGGCTCCGCCGAAATAAGTCCCCAGCAGT
>JAYVRS010000505.1:0-1818 GCA_043776185.1 Bryobacteraceae bacterium
TTTGTCGCCCAGCCGGATCCCCAGGCAAATTCCAGCAACGAAAGTGCATCTGGGTGAATCTGATAGCCTTAGGTCTGGGTCTTCTTTAGCTCATCAATCATGGAATCACATTGCATCCGGCAGACGGCGTTGCCCGGCGCCTCCGCCCTGTTTACCGATCTGCTCTATCACCCAGAGCGGGTCACCCGATTCTATCCGCACGCTGCGGGCGATCTCGACGCCGCCCGCCTACTGGCCGAGACCATGGATTATCCCGCCGAGCGGCGGGCCGCCCTCGTCAAAGCCCTCCGGTCGCTGAATGGCGCCCCCCCCTCACTCGACCTGCTTGCCCAGCCCGGCACTGTGGCCGTGCTGACCGGCCAGCAGGTTGGCCTATTTTCGGGTCCCGTCTACACGCTCTATAAGGCGCTTACCGCGATTCAGGCCGCCCGTCAGTTGACGGCCTCCGGCACTCCGGCCGTCCCCGTCTTCTGGCTCGCCACCGAAGATCATGATTTTGCCGAGGTGAACCAAGCCTGGGTTTTCGATAGTCAATTTTCGCCCGTTTCGCTCCGCGCGGACGACGTCACGACGACAGGGCGCCCCGTCGGCCCTCTGCCGCTCACCGGCGCGCCGCTCGACGCTTTACAGCAGGCTCTGGCGGGTTTCCCCTTTGGCGAAGAGGTGTTCGCCCGAGTAAAGAAACACTACGCGGCCGGCACTTGGGGCACCACGTTTCTGGAGTTACTCCAGGAGTATCTGGCTCCTTACGGCTTACTCTTCGTCGATCCGCTACACGCCCCGTTGCGCAAAATCGGCGCTCCGCTGATGGCCCGGGCCGCCGCTGCCGCACCCACCTTGTCGACCGCCTTACTCGAACGTAACCGCGAACTGGCCGCCGCCCATTATCACGCTCAAGTCCATTTCGAAGCTGAAACCTCTTTGTTCTTCCTGCTCGAAAATGGCGAACGCATTAACCTCAAATACCGCGCTGGCGAATATACCGCCAAAGACATTAAGCTCAGCGCCGCCGAAATGGCCGCCCGCGCCGAAACCCTGAGTCCCAATGCCTTGCTGCGCCCGGTGCTGCAGGACTATTTATTCCCCACCGTCGCCGTGGTCGGCGGACCCGCCGAAATTGCTTACTTTGCCCAAAGCGAAGTCCTCTACCGGCACTTACTCGGCCACATGCCGGTGTCGCTACCTCGCGCGGCTTTTACGTTAGTCTCCCACCGAGTGGCCAAGTTGCTCGACCGCTATCAACTTACTGTCGAAAAGACCTGGGCCAACGAGGAAACTCTGCGCGAGAGGATCGCCACGCAGTTAGTCCCCGCCGGGGTAAATGCCGCCATCGACGTGGCTCAGCAACAGATCACGGCCGCCTTGGAAGGCGTGCATCAGGCGCTCACCACCTACGACGACTCGCTGGTCTCCGCCCTCGCCACTAGCGAACGAAAAATGCTCTATCAGTTGGGCAAGATGGAACGAAAAGTGGGCCGCGAAGCCCTGCGCCGCGACGAGCGGGCGGAACTCGAAGCCGACCTTCTGCGTCATCAACTTTACCCCCATAAGCACCTGCAGGAACGGTTTTATAGTATGCTACCTTTTCTGGCCGTCTACGGCGAGGATCTGATTCCCCGCCTGCTCGACCATATCCGGCTCGATTGCCCCGATCATCAAGTACTGGTGTTATGAAAACAAATCCCCTTCTGGCCGCTCTGAAACGCGGCGAAATTCAATACGGCTGCGGCTTCGGGACGCTTCGTTCTCCCGAGTTCCCGCGCATCCTCGGCGCGGCCGGCTTCACCTGGACTTTTGTCGATGGCGAGCACAGCTCGT
>JAYVRS010000506.1:0-1816 GCA_043776185.1 Bryobacteraceae bacterium
ACGATGGCGGTGAATTCGTTGCGCATGTCTGTATGTTAGCGCCACCTGACCAGTAGTCCTATCGCGAAGCGGACTGACCGTACTAAAGGGATGCCGGTACTGGATGGCATGGTTGGGGGCGCGAGGGTCTATTTACGGCGCGGGTGGCGGAGGGCAAGATAGTGAAACATCACTATGAAGGTCGCCTACGAACACGCCGCCATGCCCAATTCAGCGCAGTCACTGACGCAGCCGCTATGGAGCTTTTCGTTCCTGCAGTTGCTGGATTTTCTGACCACTGTCGCCTTTCTGGTGAACGGGGTGGGTGAGGCGAACCCGTTGGTGAGGGCGATGATGCTCTATGCGCCGAATCCGCTGGTGGGGTTGGCCGTCGTCAAGGCGGTGGCGGTGATGTTGGCGATCGTCTGCTGGCGAACCGGCCGGTTTCAGGTGGTGGACCGCATGAACTTGTTTTTTGCGGTGGTGGTGACCTGGAATTTGACGGCTCTGATTATGGCGACGGCCCGCGGATAAGAAATCTCCCCTCCCATTTCTGGCCATTCTCACGGCCAGAAGCCACAACGGATCCTTTGAATCATCAGCTTGGCTGATTATTGTTTTCCGAAAATTGAATAGCTAATGTCGAAATAGTTGAGGATTTCGCATGATAATTTACCAGTCTGCCCCGTGCAGAGCTAGAGCATCGCGCTATGCTGAAAGCGCTTTGCCATGGATCTAGCGCAGTTTGACTACCAACTTCCCGCCGAACTGATCGCCCAGGAAGCGCTGGAGGATCGCGCCGCCGCGCGCATGTTGGTGATTGACCGGCAGCGCCAGAGTTGGCACGACAGCCATTTTCGCGAATTGCCCGGTTTTCTGCGCCCCACCGATGCGCTGATCGCCAATGACACGCGGGTCTTTAACAGCCGGCTGATTGGCCAGCGGAGGGGCCACACGGGCCGGGTGGAAGTCTTTCTGACTAAGCCGCTATCGGACGATGGACGCCTTTGGGACGCGTTGGTGCGGCCCGGCCGCAAGTTGCTGACCGGCACGGTGATCGACTTCGCCACGGACCTTTCAGCCACGATTCGGGAACATGGTTTACATGGCCACCGCACGGTGGAACTCGTCGCGGAGGGCGACCTGCACGAAATTCTGGAGCGCATTGGGCACACGCCGCTGCCGCCTTACATTCATCGGCCGGACCGGGCGGATGACCGTGACCGCTACCAGACGCTTTTTGCGCGAGAACGAGGCTCGGTGGCCGCGCCCACGGCGGGACTGCACTTTACGCCGGAGGTGTTGTCCGCTTGCCAAGCGACGGGGGCCGGCTTCGGTACGGTGACATTGCACGTCGGACTGGGCACCTTTGAGAGCTTACATTCCGAGACGGTGGAGGAGAATGCACTGCATTCGGAGTTTTTCCGAGTGCCTCAAGCCACGGTCGACTTGGTCCGCAAGGCGGAGCGCGTGGTGGGCTTGGGCACGACGGCGGTGCGGGCACTGGAATCGGCTTCGCGGAGCGGCGAGCTGGCGGCGGCCAGCGGGGAGACGAATATCTTCATCTACCCGGGCTACGAATTCCGCACGGTGAATGCCATGTTGACCAACTTCCACTTGCCGAAATCGAGCCTGTTGCTGATGGTGTGCGCTTTCGGCGGGCAGGAATTGATGTTGGCTGCTTATCGACATGCGGTCGAGAGTCGCTATCGATTTTTCAGTTATGGCGATTGTATGCTAATTGTGTAGTAATTGTAATACTATTAATGTAGTCGAAGAGCTACGACACCGTTCTGTTTGCGGTCGGCGTCGTAGGTGATGGCCAGGACGGCGTTGG
>JAYVRS010000507.1:0-1815 GCA_043776185.1 Bryobacteraceae bacterium
TGATCGCTCATCGCTCTGACCTCCGCACCGTCACTACCGTGATGTCGTCGTTCTGGCCCCACTTCTTCGCCGCCGCGATCTCTTGCGTCCAGCCCATCCCAAGTTCGCAATTTAAACCGATAGGAAGGGTTAGAATAACGGTATGGCGCTCACCATCGAATCTTTCCTGCCCGCGACGTTGCCCGCGCAACCGATGTCGGATGAGGAGTTCGCCACCTTCTGCGCCGAGCATCCCGATCTCTCTTTTGAGATGACCGCCGAGGGTGAAATCATCGTCATGGCTCCGGCTTACTCTTTGACTGCCGCTAGAAACATCGCCATCGGCGCCCAGCTTCAAACGTGGACGTGGAAGGATGGCCGGGGTATCACATGCGATTCTTCCGCCGGTATCGTTCTGCCCAACGGCGCCCGCCGCTCCCCCGATGCTTGCTGGATTCTGAAAAGCCGCGTCCAACAATACGCCCCGTCTGGCCGGAAGGGCTTCTGGCATCTTTGTCCCGATTTTGTCATTGAGCTTCGTTCCGATACCGACCGGCTGAAGCCCCTGCAAACGAAAATGCGGGAATATTTGGCCAATGGCGCGCAATTGGGCTGGCTGATCGATCCCGAAAACAAATCCATTGAAATCTACCGGCCCGATGGCGGAATCGAATTGCGCACCGGTGTGGAAACCATGCAAGGGGAAGGCCCCGTTGCCGGTTTCATCCTTGAATTGGCTCGCGTTTGGAACCCGCTTGGCGAATAGGTTTTTCATGCCTTTCTTCGCACCGTCACCACCGTGATGCCGTCGTTGCTGCGGCGCCAATCCCGGCTGATGTCCAGGTGCAGCGCATTCTGCGCCATCGCCGCGACCAGGCCAAAGGCAAATCCTAGAAATAGCTTCGTCACGCGTTTCTCCTCACGGTCAACCACCGTAATGTCCTCGTTCTGACCCCAAGCCTTCGCCGCATCCGCGATCTCCGCCGCGGACTTCATCAAGATCTCCCGCGTGCGGTCGAAGCCGAACAATTCGCGTTGGTCGTTCTCGGCCTCCACGACGCCATCAGAGACGAAGGTAAACTGCTTCCCGCTCACGACCGTCTCCGCGTACTCCGTGCCCCGCACCACGCCCAATGGTAATCCCGGCTCCACCACTACCTCCCGACCGTCGCAGTAAGGCGATGGATGTCCGGCATGGGCGATCGTCACCGTGCCATCAGGATCCAATCGCGCGCAGCAGCAAGTGACAAAGCCGCCACTGGTTTGGCCGCGGAGTCCGTCGTTCAAAGCGCTGAGGATTGCGCCGGCGATGGTGGTGCGGCCTGGGGGAAAAGCCGGCAGATCGAAGGTTCGGGGACGGGCAATCTGAGAGGCTTCGAGCGTAGAGTCGCCGACCTGAGCGATCTGCCGGCCGTTCACAAAGACCTGGTAGTTCTCCGTAAGCTTGCCCAACGGGATCGCCAACGGTGAGCTTTCCAGGCCATCCGGCAGATCGAGCGTGCGCCGCAGCCAAACGTAGTGATCGGGCAAGCGGCGGCTTACGTCCTGGAAAATGGGACCAGGCGGGGGACGCGTTTTCCAGGCGGAGTCGTCGAAGTCGGCGGCGCTGTAGCGCGGGTCGTTTCCTTCGATGACGCGCCAAGGTCAGGAGAGGTCGATCCAGGGCAAGCTCTGCGCGTTCGCACTGGCGGCCAAAAGCAAGAGCAGAATCGGTTTCATGAAGTCCTCCGCACGGCCACCACCGTAATGTCGTCGTTCAGTCCCCACTCCTTCGCCGCGTTGGTGAAAGCGAAAGTTAAGTGGGCGGTGTTACTCTTCACCATTGCCTCATCAAAA
>JAYVRS010000508.1:0-1815 GCA_043776185.1 Bryobacteraceae bacterium
CGGTTACACGGCCGCCGACGTAAAAATGATGGTGCCTCATCAAGCCAACTTACGCATTATTGCCGCCACCGCTGAGCGTCTGGGGTTGCGCGAAGATCAGGTGATCATCAACATTGAGGACTACGGCAATACCACCGCCGCCACCATTCCGTTAGCGACCCGCGACGCCGTCAATTCCGGCCGCCTCAAAAATGGCGACTTAGTGTTATTCGCGGCCGTGGGCGCGGGCTTTACCGTTGGCGCTAACTTATGGCGCTGGCGCATCTGAACAACTCGTGCCGAATAGATTTGATACCCTCAACATATGACGGTTTTGCTGGAAAAAGCCCTCGAACGGGCGCAAGGTCTTTCGGGCGAAGATCAGGACGTCATCGCGACGCAGATTCTCGCGACGATCGAAGCGGAGGATGCTTGGCAGGCTCGTTTCGCCGCAAAACGGAGTATCTTGGAGCGTATGGCGGAGGAGGCCGTTGAGCAAGACAAACAAGGCCTAACCCTGGACTTGGACGAGCTGATTCATTAATCAAGTCGATGTACTAGTCATCTTCCGTCATCAAGCGCCTCAGCATCGCCCGAGCCTCGTCCCGTCCCCACCCACTTAAGCTCTCCACCTCGCCCTGGAACATCGCCTCCAGATGCTCGATCGCCTTTCCGCGATCTTTACGATCATGCAGCCAAATCTTGGCCAAGGAAAGGTGCGCCTCCAAGTCCGCGGACTCTGCCGCAAGCTCGAACCATCGATAAGCCTCATCGATTTCTCCCCGCTTCCGATAGTGCATCGCCAAATTAAATGCCCCGCCACTGCACCCTTGCTCATAAGCCTGCCGATACCAGTGCACTGCCTGGGCCAGATTTTTGGCAACACCCTTCCGGCCATCAGATAAGTAATTCCCCAACAGAAGCTGGCAGGAAGAACCGCCTTCCCCCGCCCCCTTCAGCAGTAATGGCAGGGCTTCTTTGTATTGTGCCTGCTCGTCAAAAAGGTACGCTTCCATGTATAGAAGGTCGCTGGAAGTCAACGCTGCTTGCACCTGGCGCAGGCCTTCGGTGGCGAGTTTCGCCGGTTCCGTCAACATCTCTTGCGCTGCAATCGACCGTTCCAAATAGTGGAGCCCGAGGGGCCGGTCTCCCCCGTGGCGTAAGTGGATCTCTGCGATTTCAATGAGTCCGTCGTGATCCCCCGCGCTCACCGCACGCTCGAACCACGCCAGAGCCTTGGCCCACCTACGAGCGTCGCGAAAGTACATCCCAAGGTGGATGGCTGCCGCCCAAGAACCCTGCTGGTGGGCCTTTTCCCACCAACGCAAAGCCTTCTCAATATTCGGCCTACGCGTAATTCCGTACGCATAGTCATACCCTACAGTTACCTGAGCCTCTTCGTCACCCAACTTGGCCGCCGCTAGAAACGACCGGAAGGCCTTCGCGCTCGTCCCCTTATTGTGCTGATCCTCTCCCGTTTTGCGCAACCGCGACGCCTTCTTACTGCCGCTGATAAACCAACCGCCCATCGAATACCGTCGTCAGCACGCGCGTCTCGTATAACTTCATCGGATCGATCTTGAAAGGGTCCTGCGACAGCACCACCAGATCGGCCAGCATCCCCGGAGCGATTCGCCCTTTCGCCGCTTCCTCAAAACTCGCGATAGCCCCCGCCCCGGTGTAAGCGCGCAAGGCCATCTCCAGCGACACGCGCTCCGTGGGGATCCAGCCATTCTCCGGCTTGCCATCGACGGTGCGCCGATTGACGGCATTGTGGATTCCCCGCATCGGGTCGAAGCTGATACAAGCGGGCCAATCCGACCCGAATGTCACCCG
>JAYVRS010000509.1:0-1814 GCA_043776185.1 Bryobacteraceae bacterium
GCAGCCGCGACAATTTCATGGCCGACATTGGAATAGGCCAAAGTACTGGCGGCGGAGGCGGTTGGGGGCCCTGTAACGTCATGGGTTGGGCCGCAGGTAGCTTCTGCGCGCTCCAATTTCCAATCATTGCTTACGAACCGCCCCCCGCTCCAACAGTCCAGTGTTCAATTACCGTCACCTACAATGAAGTCATCATTGGCGGTGTAGCAACCGGACAAAATCACCCGGCGATATTGATTACGACAGCTACTACAAACTCAAATGGTGTCGTCGCGACACAAACGACGAGCATTGATTCTGGTCCGCAACTCACGCTTTCGTTTAACCCCTCCACTATTGTTCCCCTTATTATGCCGTTAAATAATGTCTTGATCGATCCATTCGGGAATGGGCGCTACGGTAATGCGCAAGGTGGAACGGAATACTGGACCTCTGGGTTTTCAGCGGGCTTGTGCGGTATAGGAGCAAGTGTGATTCAGAATGCGGCGGCCCTCAATAATATGTTTCTCTATCTCGGCGGCACGTCAAACAGCAATTCTACTGTTAGCACGTTGCTCGAGAATATCGGCGTGATTCTGCCTTCTCCTCCGAGCTCGCCTGGCTGGGGTGGAAGCTTGATTCCGCGTCCGCCTGGATGGTTGTACACCCCGATAGGGCCACGCTTATGAATCGGCCCTCCTGGACGAACACTCAGGTGAAGCGCCGGTTGCTTTTGATGGGGCTCGCTTCTTGCGGTTGCGGCAAGTTAGGCGGGAAGGACTTCTGTGATGCCAACCTCGTGGCTCTGCTTGATCGGCAGTCATTGTATTCGTGGGAGTTATGTGGGCTAAGGCGCGAGGCGCGAGACGAACGAGGAGGATTTTGGGAGCATCTGACCAATGGACTCGTTCCCACGAGAGGTATTCTCACGACATCCCCCGACGGCCGGCTGATTGCGGTTCTCGATTCTTCTCAGATGTTTATCGCGCCGCCAGGAAGGCAGATTGTTCTCTGTCGCCCGGATGGCACCCGTGTTACCAAGATCGGGTTCCCGTTTAACAACACCGGCGAAGTTCGTTTGACGGGGGGGGATTCGATCTACGTCGTTGGCGAATTGCAAGGCACAGAAGCGGATCGCTTGGGAGTCTATCGGGGTTCCTGGAAGACTACTCAGTGGACCAAAGTGTTGTCCCTGTCGAAGCCGCGCGGCCTCTCTGCGACGGTGACGAGCGGCGGCGATAGCCTTCTCGTGTCGGTTCAGGGTCAAGTGATCGACGTGCAGGGCGACCGGATTGTGGCTCTTGGCGATTGCGCCCAGATTTCCCTTGACGGTCGGTTTCTGTACCTGAGAAGGCCTGATCTCACTCCGTCTCTGCACACTTGGCCGCAAATGCAGCCTCTGCCGATCCGGTACGAACATAAAGTTGGTACCGCCAGGGAGTGGAGTCCGGCTGGAGGCTACGTGCTACTGGAGCGGTCCGTTTTGGGATTCAATCGACTCAAAATCGTCGATCTTGTTTCAGGTACCGAGATGGATGCCGGTCTGGGCCGAATGACGGGTCAGTCTGGCCACGCGATGCGTTGGATTGATTGGGGACAGGTCGGACCGGAAGCTATCAATCGCTTCAGCGATGCCTATTTGGAGTTGAAAGATGGAAAATAGTGAGTGCCGGGCACTTGGCTAGGAAAGGGTTAAGGCATAGTAAGTGCCGGGCACTTGGGAAGGGAAGGGGTCAAAATAGTGAGTGCCGGGCACTTGGTTAGGAAAGGGTTAAAGTGGGTATCGAAAAGGGGCGTGGGAAGACGGAAAATAGTGAGTGCCGGGCACTTGGCGA
>JAYVRS010000510.1:0-1813 GCA_043776185.1 Bryobacteraceae bacterium
ATTCACACTCGGCTCATCCAAACGCAACGTCCCGAACTCCACGTGGCCCGTCAGCAGCCGCCACACGTTCAGTCGCGCCGTCAAGCTGGTGACGTAGGCCAACGGCTCCAATCCATGGGCTGGATCCTCATGCACGATCACCTTTTCCACGACAAAGCCAGGGCCCTTCATCAGGCTGTAGGCCAGGTCGCCTTGCACCTCCACCTTCCGCCCCAGCGACCGCTCCAGCGCCGCCCGAATCGGCTCCCGAAACCGGTTGGCCTGCCAAAATTCGGCCTCATAGATTTGCCACGCCACCACGGCCACGGCCAGCCACAGCATGCGTCGCTTCGCCACGCGGCTTAACCCGGGCCACCCGCCTAGGCTATCCATCGCGCAAAGTCCTCCGGCGTATCGATGTCCGTCACTACGCCCGCATCGGCCACATCCACGAACAGAGCCTCGGCATAGTGCGCCCGGATCACTTCGCGAGCCTGCCCACCAACAGGTAGGCTCAGCAGTTCCGCGATAATCGCCGGAGAAATGCGCACCGGGTGGCCGCGCTTCCCCTCGAATCGAGGAATCACCAATTCGCCCTCGGTCGCCGCCAACAGTTCCACCGTCGCCGCCCTCACCGCCGGATAGTCGATCGGTTGAAAGAGGCAATCCACTCCGGCGGGCACCGCTCGCAAGCCCGTCTGCAACGAGCTAAGCTGGCCCAACTCAGGCTGCCCATTCACTACCCACTTCGCTTCTGCCTCAACCCCCGCCCGAATCACCGCCGCCTGATGCCCCAAAACCACCACCACCGGCTCGCAACACGTCGAGTACAGCATAATCAGACGGCCCAGAAAGGTCTGGCCCGCAATCGGTAAGAGCGCCTTCGGACGGCCCATGCGACTCGACGCGCCACCCGCCAATAGGACGGCGGCGGGCTTCACTTCAGCAAAGCCCGAGTATGCTCATGCGCGAACAATGACTTCGACAAAGCCTTCCAGTCCGCTTCCGGCTGGCGCCGCGCCGCGATCATCTCCGCCACCACCGAAACCGCAATCTCCTCCGGCGTAATGGCCCCGATCTCCAGCCCCATCGGCGCATGAATCCGCAGAAATTGCTCGCGCGCGAAGCCCTCTTTCTCCAGCTCCTTCACAATCGCAATCGTCTTGCGCTTGCTGCCGATCATCGCCACGTACTTCGCCGGCGTGCTCACCGCCCAGCGCAATACGCGCATATCGTCACGATGGCCGCGCGTCACGATAATCACGTAAGTGTTCGCATTCACCTGCAGCTTGGGGAACACCGTCTCGTATTCATCGGCGTAGATCTCCTCCGCCTCGGGAAAGCGCTCCCGATTGGCAAATTGCTCCCGATCGTCAATCACACTCACCCGGAATCCAGTCAGTTGCGCCACCTGCGCCAAGCTCTTCGACACGTGCCCGCCGCCAAAAATCAAAGCCTGCGGTTGCGGCACAATCGGCTCCACAAACACGTTGAGCTGGCCGCCGCAAATCAGCCCGTTGTCGTGCCCCGCCTCCTGCCCCAGCGAGAAGGTCAGATGCTTGGCCTTTTCGGTTTCCATCACCTCGCGCGCCGCATTCCAAACCTCGGCCTCCACGCACCCGCCGCCCACCGTCCCCACAATCGACCCATCTTCGCGCACCAGCATCTTCGCGCTCTCATGGCTCGGAATCGAACCATTCACTTGCACGATCGTCGCCAGCGCGCACTTTTGGCCTACGCGTCTCAGCCGCACAATTTCGTCAAAAAGATCCATGGTGAACTGTCTCGAATTATCGCACAGCGCCCCCAAAATTAGCCTTTTGTTAAACTGTTG
>JAYVRS010000511.1:0-1809 GCA_043776185.1 Bryobacteraceae bacterium
GCCGAGCATGACTTCACCCGGCGTCATCTCAACCAAGCCGCCAGTTTCGATCAACAAGCCACTTACTTACAGCCTTTTCGCTACTGGCGCGAATGGCTAGCTACGTCCTTCGTTTTGGAGCGTCTCACCGTTCAGAAGCCCTACGCCGAACAGCTGTGGGCTTACAAGGGTGATATCTCCGCGCGGCTCTCGAATAAGTTCGCCGTCAGCCTGCGGGCGGGCGTCCAGCGTGATGTGCGCACCGGGGCCTTCAGCCCGATAGCGTCCGTACAACTCACGATGAAGACGGTCAACTAAGCCATCCCTTGTAACTTTCGCCTCAACTCGCGTTGTACTAAGAAGAAGGCGACCACCGCGTGCGCCAGGCCCGTTGCTACCGCCAGATACCATAACTGGTGCAGCGCGAAGCCGGGCGCGCGCGACAGGAAGTAAGCGGGGATGGCAAATAGTAACAGCCGGGCCATGGAGCTCGCCAATGAAGGCCAAGTGTTGCCGAGTGCTTGAAACATACCGGAACAGGTGAAGACTAATCCGCTGGCCACAAAGTTCCAGGCAATGATGCGCAGGTAGTTGGCTCCGGCGGCCACTACCAGCGGGTCTTTGGAGAAGATCCGAATCAGGCTGCCAGGCGAAATCTGGCACAGTAACGTCACCAAGGCCATCAACACTGAACCGATAATGGCTGCGGAAGTCATCGTCTGCCGAACGCGCCCGCCTAGGCGTGCCCCAAAGTTCTGGCCGGCCACCGGCGCGACGGCGAAACTAATGGCCATCACGGGCAGGAAGATCGCCTGCATCACGCGGCTGCCAATGCCATAGCCCGCCTGGGCGCCGGGCCCAAAATCGCGAATGATCCAATAGATGGTGGCCACGTGCAACGACATGATGACGAACTCGCCGCCGGAGGGAACGCCGATGTTCAGCAGCGCTCGCCAGACGGAAAGGTCGAGGGTGAAGTGTTTGCGGTCGAAGGAGACATAGGTTTCCAGGCGCAAGAAGTAAGCCGTCAGCGCGGCTACACCTACCGTCAGCGAAATCAACGTGGCGATTCCCGCCCCTGCTACGCCCAGCGACCGCCCGGTGCCCCAACCTGCGATCAACACCGGCGCGAGTAAGCAATTGAGCGCCACCGTTATCACCTGCACCACCATCGTCGGCTTTACCGCGCCCGTGCCGCGCAGGGCAGAGCCCATCGCGACCAAGGCAAACTGCAGAGCCAACGCTGGGGCGAACCATTGCAAATATGCGGCGCCTTCACGAATCGTAGCGGCGTCGGTGCTGAGCGCGCGTAAGTAGGGGAGCCGCAATCCGAAGCTCAGTAGTAAGACCGTTACACCCACCAGCAACGACAAGATGAAGGCTTGGTTAAAGACCAGTTGGGCCTCGACGCGATCCTTGCGCCCCGCTGCTTGCGCGATCAAGCTGGAAGTTCCGACCCCGAGCATTTGGGTAAGCGCTAAAACGAGGATCGCCAGGTTTCCACATAAGCTGACGCCGGCCACGCTCGCCTGTCCGAGGCCCGCGACAAAGTAGAGGTCGACTAAGTAATAGAGCGTCTGGAAGAGCATGCTGATCGCGATAAAGCTAGCGAGCTGTAGTAAGTGCTTAGTGACTGAACCTTGAGTTAGATCTTTCATAAATTATGTTTATCGTTCGCCGGCGACCGGCAGCGTCGCGCCCATTACCTAAGAAGCCGCAGGGAAGCCACGGCCGCGAATCACCCTCAATGATATGCTTTTGGGGCACCATGATGATCCGACTCACTCTATTTCTCCTCGGCCTGGCTCTCGCCGGCTTCGCCCAAGCCCC
>JAYVRS010000512.1:0-1808 GCA_043776185.1 Bryobacteraceae bacterium
ACCCGGAACCGTATTGAAGCGCCAGATTTCGCGACCAGTCTTGATGTCAAGCGCGGCCAGAAACCCGCGAATGCCGAGCTCCCCGCCCGCCGACCCGATTAGTACCTTGTCTTTTACGATCAGCGGCGCATGCGTAAACACATAGCCTGCTTGGTGGTCGGCCAAAGTGGTCTCCCATTTTTTACGTCCCGTGCGCGCATCTAGAGCCACCATCTTGGCGTCGTGCGTCCCGAGAAATAGGACGCCGTCATGATAGGCCAGGCCGCGATTCACTCTGCCACAACAGGGATAAGTGACGTCTGGTAAGGGATGCTCGTAAATCCAGAAAGGCCGCCCGGTAGCCGGATCGAGCGCGACCACAGTGTTCGGCGCTTCGGTGATATACATCACCCCATCAATCACCAGCGGCGTCGTTTCAAACTTCTCGAGCGATCGCGCTTGAAACACCCAGCCCAGTTCCAGCCGTTTGACATTCGGCAGAGTAATCTGGCTCAGCTCGCTAAAGTGAGTGCTTTGATACGAGCCGTGGTACATCGACCACTCGCCGGGTTTTTGCGCCAGCAGGCCTGCCACCAACAGTAAGTAGAAACGTATCATTGCGAGTTTCCCATCATCAAGAAAGCCACTAAGTCATTCACCTGAGCCTCGCCCAACTTCGAAGCCGGCATGGGTGATGCGCGGATGATCTCGTAAGTTGCCAAAGAAGACTTCATCACTGACTTTAATCCGCTCGCGTCGCGGTATTGCACGCTGTAAGTATCTTCATTCAGCCTCGTGCCCGCCAAGGTCGCGCCAGCCTTGGTGGTTGCCTTCATCCGGAAATACTGCGGAGGCACGTCGGCTTGCGGATCGAGGATGGAGCGCCGGACCTCGCCCGCAGATTGGAAGCGCCCGATGCCGGCCAAGTCCGGGCCGTTGCCGTTGACATGGCAACGCGCGCAGCCTTGCGATCGGAATAAGTCCGCGCCGCGGGCCGGGTCGCCTTTGGAAGCCGTGGTGGCTGCCCTTCCCGCGCTAAGCGACCGGATAAATGCCAGGGTCGACCACGCCTCTCGCGCATTCAAATTGAACCCCGGCATCACCGTGCCAGGAATACCTTTGCCGATCAGTTGGAAGAGCCCTTCGTCAGAGGAAGCGCGCCGAAAGCGACCCGTGGTGAAGTCGGGCGTGCCTTGTCCACCCCGGCCATCGCGGCCGTGGCAGCTGGCGCATTGCGAAAGGAAGATGCGCGCGCCATTCTCGCGGTCGGCCGGCGAATTGAAGGGATTGCTCATCGCCTGCGAGCTCTCTTCCTGCCCGTAGGCGCCGCTGAGCGCCAACAAAAACGAAACCCAGTGTGATTTTCTCAAGCCTTGCGATTGTACAGTGGCTGAGCCGCAATTGCCACTTCGGTTATCATCCAGATATGCGGCTTCTCCTTCTCGCTACGATTACTGCGGCCCTGTTAAGTGCCGCGCCCCCCACTTTTTATAAGGACGTCCTGCCCGTGCTGCAGAACAAGTGCCAGGGCTGCCATCGCCCGGGCGAAGCTGCGCCGATGTCGTTCCTTACCTATGAGAAAACCCGCCCCTATGCCGCCGCCATTCGTCAGGCCGTCCTGAGTAAGAAGATGCCGCCTTGGGGTGCCGACCGCACGCACGGTAAGTTCAGCAACGATCCTTCGCTCTCCGAAGAAGAGAAGAACACGCTGGTGGCGTGGGCGGAAGCCAAAGCGCCCGCCGGCAATCCGAAGCAGGCGCCGGCCCCCCGCCAGTTCGTCGAAGGCTGGAATGTCGGCCAGCCGGATGTGGTGATCGGGATGCCCAAAG
>JAYVRS010000513.1:0-1801 GCA_043776185.1 Bryobacteraceae bacterium
ATCGCGATCTCGCCGCAGATCACGCCCCAGAAGGCCGGTCCGGCGGTGACGTGCTTCACGTAAAAAGCTAAGACGAATACGCCGAGTAAGCCGCCGTAGAATAAGGACCCGAGTAAGTTCACCGCCTCAATCAAAGAGAGATTGAAATTCTTACCTAAGTTCGCCGTCCCCACGGCGTAGAGTCCCCAGAAGAGCGTAAAGAAGCGGGAAGCCCACATCATATGTGCGTCGGTGGCTTTGGGTCGCCAGAATCGCTGGTATAGGTCAATCACACTGACGGTGGCGAGAGAATTAATCTCGCCGGCAATTACTGACATCGCCGCACCGAAGATCACCGCCATCACTAAGCCCACCACCCCGGCCGGCAAGTAGCGCGTGACAAAAGAAAGAAAGATGTAATTCGTGTCCGTGGATTTGGCCGCCACCAGAGCTTCTTTGCGGACTTGCTCCGCCGCGCGGTGCGCTTCCCGGTAGTTCGCCACCGTGACGGGTGTCTCGCTCTGCAACATCTGTTCGGCCGCCCGGCGGCGGGCCTGCCACTTCTGTTGATACTCGCTTTCAATGCGGGCAAAGCCCGGCGTGCCGCGCAAGGCCTGCAGCTTCTCTCCATGAAACAGCACCGGCGGCGGCTCAAAGGTATAGAATGCGAAAACCATCACCCCGGTCAGCAGGATAAAGAACTGCATCGGGATCTTTGCGACGGCGTTGAAGAGTAAGCTTAAGCGACTCTGGGTAATCGACTTACCCGTCAAATAGCGTTGCACCTGGCTTTGGTCGCAGCCAAAGTAAGCGAGCGCCAGAAACATGCCGCCGATCAATCCGCTGAACATGTTGTAACGGTCATTCAGATCGAAATTGAAAGTAATCGGATTTACTTTGCCGGCCGCCCCGGCCACGCGCAGGGCGTCCGTAAAACCCACGCCGGGTGGCAACAAGGAAATGGCGGTACCAAAGGCGATCACCATGCCGAGAGTCATCACGATCATCTGCTGAAAATCGGTCCAAGTGACAGCTTTAATGCCACCGAGCACGGTATAGAGAATGGCCACGCAGCCCATCAACAGGATGGTCCATTGCTCGCTCCAACCCAGGATCACAGTAAGTACGACGGCGGGAGCATAAAGAGCCATGCCGACGCCCAGCCCGCGTTGAATCAGAAAGACACAGCTCACTAATGCCCGCACCCGCGCATCGAAGCGCTTTTCGAGAAACTCGTAGGCCGTATAAACATTGGCCCGATGAAACAGCGGCACGGCCGTGATCGAGATCAGAATCATGGCCAACGGCAGGCCGAAGTAATACTGCACGAAGCGCATGCCATCCACGTAAGCCTGGCCCGTGGTCGAGATGAAAGTAATCGCGCTGGCCTGGGTGGCCATGATGGAGAGCGCCATCGCGTACCAGGGCATAGAACGCCCCGCGAGTAAGTAACTAGCCGTAGTCTGTTCACCGCGCGCCCGATACAGGCCATAGCTGATGATGGCCGTCAGCGTCGAAAATAGGACCACCCAGTCGAGCGTCTTCAAGGCGTAAAGCTCCGTTTGAAGATCCAGAACAGGACGATCACCGCGACCAGATACAGCAGGATCGCGCGATAGACTCGCGGCCAGGTTCCGAGGAAAGGCGGCGGTTCGTCTTGCGGTTCGGGCAAGTTACTTGGCTCCTGGCGGACGCGCACTCAAGAAATTAGCAAAGATGCGGTAAGCGCCCGGTACTCCCGCTGGCAGCTGCCGGAACCAAGCCAGCGGCGAGTAGATGTAAGTTCCCTTGCCATACCGGGCCACCAATGTTGCGCCCTTCG
>JAYVRS010000514.1:0-1799 GCA_043776185.1 Bryobacteraceae bacterium
GGCTACGGAGCACAAGGCCGTGCTCGATACCTGTAAGCACTTAGAAAAGGAAGGCTTTCGCGTCACTTACTTACCGGTGAAAGGCGATGGCTCCGTTGACCTCGACATGTTACGCGAGGCGATCACCGAAAAGACGATTCTCGTTAGTATCATGTATGCCAATAACGAGATCGGGCTGATTCAGCCGGTGGCGGAGATCGGCAAGATCTGTAAGGCGAGGGGCGTGCTGTTTCACACGGATGGCGTGCAGGCCGTGGGCAAGATTCCGGTGAACGTAATCGCCGATAATATCGATCTGATGTCGATTACGGCGCACAAGTTTTATGGCCCCAAGGGCGTGGGCGCGCTGTATGTGCGCCGCAAGAATCCGCGGGTGCAGTTGACGGCGCAGATGGACGGCGGCGGGCATGAGCGCGGCATGCGTTCGGGGACGTTGAATGTGCCCGGCATTGTCGGCATGGGCGAAGCCTGCGCGCTGGCGCAGCGGCTGATGCCGGAGGAGATGGCGCGCCATCGGGCTTTGCGCGATCGCTTGCATGCGAAGCTGGCGACGATCGAGGAGTCTTACGTGAACGGCGGGAT
Source organism: Bryobacteraceae bacterium (assembly GCA_043776185.1). Classification (GTDB taxonomy): domain Bacteria; phylum Acidobacteriota; class Terriglobia; order Bryobacterales; family Bryobacteraceae; genus JALHNI01. The sequence continues at coordinate 583 of JAYVRS010000514.1, forward strand.
GGAGCATCGGCTGCCGCATAACCTCAACATGAGCTTTGCTTATGTGGAGGGCGAAAGCCTGCTGATGGGGATCAACGACATTGCCGTTAGTTCTGGGTCGGCTTGCACTTCGGCGACGCTGGAGCCCAGTTACGTGTTGAAGGCTTTGGGCCTGGGTGATGACTTGGCGCATACGTCGATTCGGTTTGGCATTGGCCGGTTTACGACTGAAGAAGAGATTGATTATGTGGCAGATAAGATGATCGAAGTGGTGACCAAGCTTCGAGAGCTTTCGCCGCTGTGGGAAATGTTTCAGGACGGCGTCGATCTTAGTAAGGTCGAGTGGGTTGCGCACTAACTCAGGTTTGGGAAGAGGATAATAAAATGGCTTATTCAGATAAAGTTCTTGACCACTACAATAATCCGCGTAATGTGGGCGCGATGGATAAGAAGGATCCGAATGTGGGCACCGGCATGGTGGGCGCGCCCGAGTGCGGCGACGTGATGAAGTTACAGATCAAAGTAAATCCCGCCACCGGCGTGATTGAAGACGCGAAGTTTAAGACGTTCGGTTGCGGTTCGGCGATCGCGTCGTCGTCCTTGGCCACCGAGTGGCTGAAGGGCAAGAGCGTCGACGAGGCGTTGGCCATCAAGAACACCGATATCGTGACGGAACTGGCGTTGCCGCCGGTGAAAATCCACTGCTCGGTGTTGGCGGAAGACGCGATCAAGGCGGCGATTGACGACTACAAGGCCAAGGCGTCGCAGCCGGCTCAAGTGGGCGCTTCGGTTTAAAGGACGGCTATGGTCAGTGTTACTCCCAAAGCGGTGGGTAAAATTCGCGAGGCCTTCTCCCGGGAAGGCGTCGCGGGCGGCTTGCGTCTCGGCGTGCTGGGTGGCGGTTGTTCGGGTTTAAGCTATCAATTTAAGTTTGACCCGAAGCCCCGGACGAACGACAACGTCTTATCGTTCGACGACGTGCAGGTCTTTGTTGATCCGAAGAGCATGATCTTTTTGGACGGCATGACGCTGGACTGGAAAGACTCGCTGATCCACTCGGGCTTTGTCTTCGAGAATCCGAACGCCAAGAAGAATTGCGGCTGCGGCACCTCCTTTACGGCCTAGCGAATCCCATGGACTACTACGGGTCGCTCGACCTGCCGCCGCTGAAGCTTGACCTCGATTTGAAGGATTTAGAGCAGCGCTTTCATGCGGCCAGCCGGCGGCTGCACCCCGAT
>JAYVRS010000515.1:0-5746 GCA_043776185.1 Bryobacteraceae bacterium
TGAACGAGACGGTGACCATCACCGTCGAGAAGCCGCTCGGACGCATCCTTACCTTTACTTCCTCGCCGATGAATATCTCGCTCGGCCAGAGCTCCACCCTCACTTGGCAGACCGATGGCGCGGATACGGCGGAACTGTCGGGTACCGGCCCGGTGGCGACGAACGGTTCGCAATCGGTGTCGCCCACTGTGACGACCACCTATACCTTGACCGTGCGCACCAAGTTCGGCGACGTAACGGCCAACACCACCGTCCAAGTGACGCCGCCCACGGCCCCACGAGTGCTGCGCTTCACCGCCGCACCGCAAAGCATCGTCCTGGGCGATGCCGCAACGCTGCTCTGGAGCGTCGAGGGTGCCACCGATGTCTCGATCTCGACGATCGGCGTGGTGGGGAACAATGGCACCTTCAACGTGGTGCCCACCGGCACCACTACCTACGTGCTCACCGCTCGCAATCAAGCGGGCGAGGCGGTGACGGCGGAGACTACCGTGACGGTATCGCGCCCACCCGCCATCATCAGCTTTAAGGCGACGCCTGAAACGACGCGGCCGGGTGGCGAAGTCACCTTGTCGTGGATTACGGAAAACACCACCAACGTGTCGATCTCCGGAGTCGGCACGGTGGCGGGCTCAGGCTCGGTAATCGTCAAGCCGACTGCGACCACCGCCTACACTCTTACGGCGTCCGGCGCTCGCATTACGCTCACGCAGCAACTCATTGTCACCGTGGTCGCCGCACCCACCATTGGGGGACGTCCGCCGGTGGCCAATGCCGGCCCGGACATCGTCACCACCAAGCAGGAGATCCTGCTGGATGGTTCGGCCAGCGCGCATCCGGACAACAAGCTGTTCCGTTATTCGTGGCGAGCCATCGGTCCGCGCACTCCGCTGGAGATTCGCGGCGCCGACACGGCCACGCCCACTGTTCGCTTCAACCAGTACAGCTACGGCGAGTACATGTTTGAGCTGACCGCCACCGATGGCGATGGCCGGTTCACCACCGACACCGTGAAAGTCTTCTTCGCGGCCTTCTAGCATCCCCGAAAAGATCCCTCCGCTACCGTCGGGGTTCGCAAAAGGCTGATAACAGGACCCCGACCGTCAGGGAGGGGATCCTGCGGCAGTGAATAAAAAACATTTTCACCCGGTCAAAACACTAGCCCACGGATGGGGCATTCCGGACGGCAATCAGCAGCCGTTCGAGTTCAGCCGAGTCCAGCGGTTTCGCAAGGTAGTAGTTCATGCCGGCCTCAAAGCAGCGGGCCTGATCTTCCGGCAAAGCGGCGGCGGTGAGCGCGACGATCGGCATCGTGCTCCACCGGCCGCCCAGCGTACGAATTTCCCGTGTCGCTTCGTAACCATCCATTTCGGGCATGTGGCAATCCATCAAGATCACGTCGTACAAGTTCTCCGCGACCATCGCAACCGCGCGCCGGCCATCGATGGCCACGTCGACGCGACAACCGAGCCGCTCCAGGAACGCCGTCGCGACGCGCCGGTTCACCGTGTTGTCTTCCGCCAGCAAGACTTGAAGCCCCAATTGCACGAGAGCGCGATGCACGGGCACATGAGCCGGCACCGCATCGGCGCATTCACCCGATCGAATACGCCCGAGCGCCGCGTAGATGTGATCACGATGGGCGGGTCGCATGAGCGTGTGCCACTGCGCTTGAGGCAGAGCGAAGATCTCGCGTTGGCCGGGCCAGACCAGCACCAGCACGCGCTGTTGATCCACCGGACTCAAACGCAGAAGTGAGTCGCGCAGCACGGCGAGATCCGCGGTTTCTTGGGCGCAAACGACCATCAGCGAGCCAGCCGGTCCCAGTTCCAGAAACTGCCGCCTCGCCACTTGGGCATCGACATTCAAAATCGGCATCTGGCCAAAACTGCCCACCAAGTCACGCCAAACCCGATGACGAGCGCGGGTGGAGTCAGCGACCACCACGGTACCCGTGGCATCGCCCAGCGCCACGTACTGTTGACGATGGCCTTCCGCCCCGGCATCGATCTCGAGCGGTACCGAGAAGCAGAAGGCGGAGCCGAGTCCTTCGGCGCTCTCCACCTTCATGGCGCCGCCCATCAGTTGCACCAGGCCTCGCGTGATGGCCAAACCGAGGCCGCTGCCCCCAAAACGGCGGGATGCCGAGTTGTCGAGCTGTTGGAACCTCTGGAAGAGCAGGGCCTGTTTTGCGGCGGGGATCCCCGGTCCACTGTCTTCCACCCGCACGGTAACTAGGGGAGGCGTGGCCTCCTGATCCACCGAAGCCACCAAACGGACATAGCCTTCATCCGTAAACTTCACCGCGTTGCCCACCAGATTGAGCACGATCTGGCGCAAGCGGCCGCCGTCGGCGATAAAGTGGCGGGGCAATTCGGCCGCATAGTCGACGATTAATTCGAGCCGTTTTTCGCGCGCGGCAAAGCCCATCAGATCGCTCACATCCTCCAGAATGCGTCGCAAGTCCACCGGCCCAGTTTGAATCTCCACCATCTCGGCTTCCAGCTTCGAGAAATCGAGAATATCGTTGATTACTCGCAGCAGGGCTTCGGACGAGTCGCGAATCGTGGCCGCCATACTGAGTTGGTGCGGGTCGAGTGGGGTGTCCAACAGAAGTTCCGTCATCCCCTTGACGCCGTTCATCGGTGTACGGATTTCGTGGCTCATCTTAGCCAGAAATTCGCCCTTGGCTTTGTTGGCCTCCTCAGCATGCTGCCGAGCCCGTTCGAGCGTCGCTTCGAGCCGTTTTCGCTGGGTAACGTCACGGCCAATCGCCTGCACCGTCAGCGGCCGGGTATCGGAACCCACAAAAATGGACACATTGAATTCAACCGTGAGCGACTCGCCCGTGCGAGTGGTGAGTTCGCGTTCCGCGCGCAGTGCGTAGTCGCCGGTCTCGATCGCCCGGGCGAGGTAAGCCTGAAACTCGGCATGGGTCGCTTCGGGCCGGAGGATCATGAAGGCTTGGCCGGAAAGCTCCTGGGACGAGTAACCGGTCAGTTCGCTCACGGCTTGGTTCGTGTAGACGATGCGGCCCTGGGAGTCGAAAGTGAAAATGAGGTCGGAGGCGTTTTCGCAGAGCTCCTGAAAGCTCGATTTGGTCTGCCGCTCCAGTTCCAGCGATTCTTTCACCAGCGCCGTCTGGGTGCTTACCCGTCGACGCAATAGAAGAATCCAAAACAGCGCCGCCACGCAACCAATGATGAGCCCGCCGGCCAAGCGGATGGCGCGGTCCCGGTTCCAATAAGCCGACGGGTTCAGAACGCGGAGGTCCCCCACCGAACGCAGTTGCAGGCGAAACCACAGGTGCTCCGGGTCGTCATAGGCATTGCCCGTAAGGAAAGCGACACCCGTTACGGCATAGCGTGTGCCGGCCTCAAGCATTCCGCTATCGGTAGTCCAGTTATCCAATTGGGCCGAGTATTCGCGATCGCCCAGGCGAAAACGCAGCGCGAGACCGCCGGTGGCGTCGGGTGAGGCGGAGAGTAGCGTTCCCTCTAGCGTCACCAGACGAGCCTCAAGCATGCGGGACGTAATCTCCTTGGGCGTCACGGCCAGCGCCCCCACTGGACTAAGCGCCCCAGCGGGAGAGGGCGTGAGCACCGCGTCGGTCAGCGACGGAGCCAACCCGCCCAGTCTCGCGTACCCCGTTACCTCCACGGTCGCACCGATTGGCAGCCGCTGCGTTGCGGTCGATTCGACGGTGATCCCTCCACTGGCGTCTTGCACCACAAACCGACAATCCCGATGGTTATACGTAATCCGCCCAGCCACATGCACCGGGGCCGTTAGGCTTAGTCTCGAACGGTACGTGAGCACTTGGGAAATCGCCATGGTTGCGCCGGATCGTTCCGCCGGCCCAGGAATGGTGGCCACATCAGCGGGCGAAGCCGAGTAGATAATCGCGTCCGTCATCTGCCCGACCCGGTTATAAATGCTGGCGGCGACGCCTGTCACCCGCAGGTGGCGTCCCAACCAGACGCGGGCAGTCTCCGGTGACAGCTGGTCCATCCGTACCTGAATGATTTGCCCGTGCCGCTCGATCCGTAAGCGGGGTTTCCCTCGTTCGAAGTCAACTGAGCGCAGGCGGCCGTCAGTCTGAACGCGCGCGCAGTGAATGTGGCCGTCGAACAGATCGGGCACTTCCACTTGAATGGGAACCGGTAGCGGCTGTCGGCCGGTCACTTGCACGGTGTCCGCCACGATCACCGGAGCATATTCTCCCGAATCGAAGTGGCCGCGAACCAGCACCTCATCCCCGGCCTTCAACGAAGTCCGCGCTAGGTCGCGCACAAAAATTGCCAGTGAACCGTTTTGCAGAAAGAACGAAAGCCCGGGCACCGCCACATGGGTCACGACTCCCGAGGTCGAAACGGCTTCTTTTTTCCGGGCGCGCTCCTGCGAGACCTCTTTGAGGGCGGCTAACGACGGCGCGTCCCCAGCCAACACCACCGCCACCCAAAGGGTAGCGACTCCGGCACCGGCGATGATCGAACGAGCCATCTGGTGACCTTATCGCCGTGAATCCTCACCTCAATAGGAACCTTCCACCAGCAATCGGCGGCGCGCGTAGCCGGACGCTTCGGCCTGCACCTTGCCCACCGCCTCGGCGAAGTTCTTCCCATAGCGCGTTTCGAAGTTCGCTAACGCAATCTCGTAGTTAGCCAACATCAGCCGTTTCACCTCCTCGGGCGCAAAGGAATACTTCAGGCTGTCGCGGCCCATTTGGCGGATTTCCGCCCAAGTTAAGTCGTAATGACGGATAGCGGAGAAATATTCGTCGGTCAGATTCGAGTCCCACACGCCCGCGTCGTCCGTATTCAGACATACCGGCACGCCCGTGCGCAGATACTCGGGGAAGGGATGCTGATCGAGGTTAGGAAAGTAGTCCAGCAGGCGATTGGACACCAGGTTGATCTCCACCAACTGCCGCCCATCCCGCATGCGAATCAGCGTCTCCGGGTCGCTGATCAGATTCAGCCCGTGGCCGATACGCGCCGCCCCCAGCAGCAGAGTGTCGCGAACCTGCGTGCCCGGCGCATCCACTTCACCGGCGTGAATCGAAAGATGAATGCCTGAGTAACGGCGGCGCATCTTGCGGAAGGTGTCCACAAACCGCAGGGCGTGCCCCTTGTCGTTGTCTTCCCTGCCCGCCATATTCAGCCCCACAAACAGGTCGCGATTCCGATGCAGAAATGCGTAAGCCTCTTCGATGCGCTGCTCCGCGTCAGGCCGGAAGCGGATCACCGTAATCTGAAAACGCACGGTAACTCCGCTGGCGCGCACATCGGGGCGGTCGAGCATGTTGCGCATCGCCTCCGCCACCCGTTCCGGTGGATAGGCGTTGCCCTCCTGGTCGAAGCCCCCCGCTAGACCCAGTTGCGTCTCCACGTAGCGAATGCCCTCACGGCCATATCGCTTCAGATAACGGGCCATCACCTCGGACAGTACGTTGGGGTCGCGCACCAAGCCCAGCAGGCGATTCACCACCTGCTCAAAGAACTCATCGCGACCTTCGCCCGGCTTGTCCAGACGCATGGCGCTCAGCCACTCGTCACGCTGCCCTTGGCTCAACTGATCGAGCGCCGCATATTCTTCTTGCACACATGCCGAGAGCTTCAGATACGCGTAGCGCGCAATGGTCTGGAAGTGCAAGAACGGCTCTGGGCTATCGGGGCAAGCCTTAAAACTGAGTCGCGTAAAGAAGGTGTTGCCTTGGGTCACCGCTGGGTCAGTCGCCGCCGCC
>JAYVRS010000516.1:0-5745 GCA_043776185.1 Bryobacteraceae bacterium
GGTAGAGGAAAAACAGGACGCGTGGGTTTTCTGTTCTGAGAATCCGAAGAAGCCGGTCTGGCGTGACAACGTCTGGTACCGGCACATGCAGCCCAAGCTGAACCTCATCGGTTTAGGCTGGGCAAATTTTCAGGCGCTACGACGGACACATGCCAGTCTTGGACACAAGGCCGGTATCGATCCGAAGGTATCCGCCGACCAGCGAGGCCACGGGATTGGGGTCGCGTTGGACGTTTATACCAAGGCCGCGCTCTCCACGCGAGCCGAAGCAGCGAAGCAACTCGAAGAGAGCATCCTAGCCGCTTAATGGAGTGAAATGGAGTGAAAACCGTTGGTAGGATTTCCAGGGCTCTGTAAGTTGTTGAAAATATGGAGCGGGAGACCGGGGTCGAACCGGCGACGTCCAGCTTGGGAAGCTGACATTCTACCACTGAATTACTCCCGCCCGGGAGGAGACGTTTCTAAAGATACCACAACTCCCTCGTGACACAATCGGGGAATATTCCGTTGAGGTTGGAGTGGCCTAAGTTCTTTTTCTTCTAAGACTTTGCTTCCGCAGGCCGATTGAAAGAGGGTTCGGATATTACACCATCTCATGCGAGTTCTTTCCATCGGCTCCGGTTTCTCAAGGTTCGCCACGGTTCACCATGATGATCCCTGCCTCGCGGTCGAACAACTGTCTCTCGAGGACTTCGATGTGGCGGTGGTGGGTGGACTTGAGACAGCGGAGGCGCTGTTGCAGGACTTGCTGGCGCAGGATCGTCAGTTACCGGTGCTTTGCCTGATTGAGGCCGATTCTCCGGGACGATTGCTCGATCAGGCCAGCCGGCTCTTGCGCTTGGGAGCAGCCCGGGTGCTGCCCAAAGCGATCGGAGCGGCGGAGTTGGAGCGGGAGATCACCCTGGCTTCGCGCACGCGAGTCGTGGTGCCGGCTGAGGCTTGGAGGAAGACGCTGGTGGGCAGCGGTCCGGCCATGTCGAAGATTGCAGAGCTGATTCGACTGGTGGGTCCGCGGCGCGCGACGGTTTTGATTACGGGGGAGTCTGGGACGGGTAAGGAAATGGCGGCCCGGGCGTTGCACTTGGCGAGTACTCGCGCGGCGATGCCATTTGTCGCTATTAATTGCAACGCGATTCCTCGGGAGTTGCTGGAGGCGGAGCTCTTCGGACATGTGAAAGGGGCCTTCACGGGGGCCAGCCAGGATCGCGTCGGCCGCTTTGAACAGGCTCAGTCCGGGACGTTGTTTCTGGACGAGATTGGCGACCTTCCGCTCGATCTGCAAACCAAGCTGTTGCGGGTGCTGCAGGAGCGCGAATTTGAACGCGTCGGCAGTTCGCGGACGATGAAGAGTGACGTGCGCATGATTGCCGCCACCAATGCCGATCTGCCGGCCCGGATTCGCGATGGGCGCTTTCGGGAAGACCTCTACTATCGCCTCAATGTGGTGCCTTTGGAGATGCCCCCGTTACGCGACCGGCCGGAAGATTTGGCGCTGCTGGTGGGACACTTTGTCGGCAAAATCTGTCAGATGGAAGGGCTGCCGGAGCGGGCGGTTTCCCGCGAAACGCTCGCGCACTTGAGCGAGTACAGCTGGCCGGGCAATGTGCGTCAACTGGAGAATGCCGTCGAGATGGCCATCGCCTTCAGCGGGGAACGCAGCTTGTTGATGCCGGCGGATTTTCCGCTGCCCTTGCCGGCGAAACTGCGCCTCAACACGACACCGGACCAGGGGACGGTGCGAATGCAGGTGCCGGCTATCCCTCTCGAGGGCCTGGACTTTGAACGCTTAGTGGGGAGCTTCGAGCTCGGTTTGCTGGAGCAGGCGTTACGCCGCACCGGAGGAAACAAGAAGCAGGCGGCGGATATCCTGCGACTGAAGCGGACCACGATGAATGCCAAGTTGAAGACGCTGAGCCTGGTTTAGGATGTGACGAAACTAACCCGGGACTCATTGATTACATGAGACTTAGATGATTTTGTGACGAGCCTTCATGCGCGCTTCGAGCGCCGCCAGGAGCCTGAATTTTAGCGTATCGGGCAAGGCCCGGGGCTCGGTGCCGCGATAGATCTGGATCGTCTTTTTCGTGGTGTCGGCAACTACCCAGCAGTTCGGGCATTCTTTGAGGTGCTGGTCCAGTTCGGCTTTGGCAGCCGGCGAGGTGGACTCGTCCAAATACTCGCTCAGTTCGCGGAGAAAGTCTTTACAGGAAAGCAAGGACATTGCCCCCCTTTCGACGAAATAGGCGGGTGAGCTTCTCGCGCAACTGGAGGCGAGCTCGCAAAAGGCGGCTCTTGACGGCCGGAATCGAGATTCCGAGCGCCTCGGCGGTCTCTTCCGTCGACAGATCCTCAATGTCGCGCAACACAAAAACACTACGGAAGATCGGGGCCAGGCTCTCTACTGACTTGTCCAGAATGCCACGCAGCTCTTCCTGCGAATACTGCGCCTCGGGATTGTCTTCCCAGACGGCGATCTCGCGCGGCACCATGTCTTCGCCCGTATCCACCTGCTCGTCTAGCGACACGAGCTTATCGCTCTTGCGCTTGCGCAGCTTCATCAACGACTCGTTAACGGCGATGCGGACAATCCAGGTGTAGAACTTACTGTTGCCTTGAAAGCTATCCAGATGGCTGTAGGCCTTGAGGAAGGCTTCTTGCATCACATCCTCGGCGTCTTCGTCGTTCTGCGTGATGTTCTTGGCGAGCCGGTAGATCTTGCGCTCATACCGCGTGAGCAGTTCCGTGAATGCGGTGTCATCCCCAGCTTTCGCCCGGGTGATTAAGTCGCCTTCGTCGAAAGGCTCGGAGGATTCTGCCATGCCTCTCCAGAATACCAGTCACGTCAAGTGCCGGAGATCGCCCATTGCCAAATCAGGGCTATCGCGTTTAACTCACGCGGAATAGGCTCCCCGAGAAACCGCAGCGCTTGGGCGAGCACCTCCGGCGAACCAGAGGGGGGCACGGGAGGCGCATGGGTCTGTTTGCTGAGCTTGTGGCCTTGGGCGTCGAGCACGAGGGGGACGTGCCAATAGCGCGGATGGGGCAGTTGCAGCAGCTGCTGCAAGTAAATCTGCCGGGCCGTGGAGGTGAGCAGATCTTCGCCGCGCACGATGTCGGTGATGCCTTGGGTGCCGTCATCGACCACTACGGCAAGCTGGTAGGCCCACAAGCCGTCGGCCCGGCGGAGGACAAAGTCGCCTACGGATTCCGCCAGGTTCTCGCGCTGCGGCCCGAGTAGGCGGTCTTCCCAGTGAATCTCCCGATTTGGCACGCGCACGCGTTGGCTGCGCGCTACCCGGCCCTCGCTTAAGCCATCGCGACAGGTGCCGGGGTAGTAGTCACGGTTGCCTAGTTCGCGACGCGTGCAGGCGCAGCGGTACACCAGATGGCCCAGTTGCTGGAGTGCCGTGGCGTAGGCTTCGCCACGCTGACTCTGATACATCACGACGCCGTCCCAATGCATCCCGTAAGCCTCAAGGCTGCGGAGGATGCGGTCGGCCGAGCCGGGCACGGTGCGGGGTTGGTCGACATCTTCCATGCGCACCAGCCACTCGCCCCCGGCGCGGCGGGCATCGAGGTAGCCGGCAACGGCAGTGACCAGGCTGCCGAAATGCAGATCGCCGGTGGGTGATGGCGCAAAGCGGCCGCGGTACGGCATAGAGGCATTATCCTCGAATCGGCTAGCTGAGGGGGTTTACAACGACTTGGGCGGGCCCCTATGGTGATTGTCAACAAATGTAACTTATTACCGAAATGTCCTCATTTTTACGAGTTTCTCGCTAATAGTCACAGTACTATCTATCAAAGTCGCATTTCCTTACTGAAATGCAATTCACATTTTTTGGAGGATGTTACAGATGGCCACCCAGCCCGCCCCAGACAAAGATCGCGCGCTTGCCCTTTCCACCTTATTCCAGCAACATGGAAGACCGTTGCGTGGCCTGGATCGCGTCGGTCGTTCCAGCATCGAGAACGGATTCTTTGGGCGGATGTTCCGCAGTCTCACTCCCGCCGTCCACAAGGAACAGGAGCTCGCCAAGTTGGGGGCGGCGATGATTGTGGTGGAAGACGAAAAGCTCCAGCCCAATGGCCGCAACACTAAGGACTCGCCGATCACGGTATTGGAACCGGCTGACGAAAACCCCACCATTCCTTCCGGCTACACTTACCTAGGCCAGTTTATCGATCACGACATCAGCTTCGACCCGGCGTCGAGCCTGCAGAAGAGCAATGATCCTGAGCAGCTGGAGGATTTTCGCACGCCAAAGCTGGACCTCGACAGCGTGTACGGCCGCGGGCCGGACGACCAGCCGTACCTATATACCCGGGCCAGCGGCTTCACTAAGTTTCTGATTGGCCGCACGTTGCAGCAAAACGGCGCGCCCACTGCCGATCAGCCGGACCTGCCGCGTAATGCCGAACGAGTGGCGCTGACGGGCGACAAACGCAACGACGAAAACAAAATCGTCATGCAGTTGCATCGCCTGTTCCTGCAGCTGCACAACAAGGTGATCGACGAATTCGCCCACATTCCGGACGGGAAAAAGCGTTTCGAGGCCGCGCAGATGCAGGTGCGCAATCTCTATCAGTGGATGATTGTGCATGACTTTCTGCCGCGCATCTGCGGGTCGGAAACCGTGGACACGGTGTTGAATGGGTTCCCCAAGAAGGATCCTCGGCTGGAGTATTATCATCCAAAGTCTGGCCAGGCGTATATGCCGGTGGAGTTTTCGGTGGCCGCCTATCGATTCGGACATTCGATGGTGCGGCCGAGTTACGCGCTCAATGCGAAGGTATTCGAGACGTCGGACCAAAGGTTCTCCCGCGTGCCGATCTTCTCCGATAACCCGGATCCACTTACGCAGCTAAATGGTTTTGATTTTCTGCCGGCCTTCTGGGGGCTGGATTGGGGTTTCTTCTTCGATGGCTTGCCCAAGCCAGCCAATAAGGATTTCAAAGTGCCGCAGCGCAGCTACCGCATCGACACGCAATTGGTGGAGCCGTTGGTAAACTTGCCGGAGTTCAGCGCGAAGTTTGCGGCCGATCCGGCAAACCCCAATAACATACCGAATCTGGCGCTGCGTAACTTGCGGCGCGGGCTGGCGCTGCAGTTGCCGAGTGGCCAAGCGGTGGCCAAGAAGCTGGGCCTCATCCCGACGCCGGATAGTCAGCTGTGGGAGGGCGACCGGCTGAAGAAGGTTTTCGCCGAGTGTCCCGGTTTCAAGGAAAACGCCCCGTTGTGGTTCTACATTCTGAAGGAAGCGGAATTGACGAAGCGCAAGGGCGTGAAGGATCCCGATGGCGGCGGACATCATCTGGGTCCGGTGGGCGCGCGTATTGTGACTGAGGTCTTTATTGGGATGCTGTGGTGCGATCACCAGAGCTACTTGTACCGGGATCGTAATTTCAGTCCAGGCGCGCCATACACCGACAAGGCGGGAACGTTTGGCATGACCGAATTGATCCGATATGTGACGAAGTAACCCGGGCTGCCCGGAGGGGTGGCGGCCGGGGATATCCTCGGTCTGAAGGATACATATCCGTTCCGATCGGTTTGGAGTGCCGCTAAATGAGAGGTCGCCCTTTTTCGCGACATCGCCGAAAGATGCACGAGGAGGGCGACAGGAGCGCTTTTCAGTTGATCGACAAAGAAGAGCCGAACAGATAACTCAGAATGCCACGTCGCCACGCTCCATCCCCTGCGCCAGTCTCTCCGCCCAGTCAGCCGTCGTAACTCGGGCCGTG
>JAYVRS010000517.1:0-1796 GCA_043776185.1 Bryobacteraceae bacterium
TCTTTTCGAGCGCAGCTAAGTACGGCCCGACGACCGATCCCAAATACACGCTTTTGTTGTTCTGGGTCATCAATTGATCGACCAGGGCCACCACTTTGGCTCCATCGGCATTCGGTTGCATGGCCGCGGTGGAGAGCGCATACTCGGTCAGCGTGTCGGCGCTCTTGGCGAACTCTACGCGCGCCTTCCAACCCTCTTCATCAATCGTGCCCGGTTTCGCACGCGTAGCTTCCGCACGGCTGAGCTTCGATACTTCCTGAGCCCACTTTAGGATGTCGTCGACATTGTTGGCACCCTGTGCTTCTTTGAGCGCGGTATAGGCGTCGTCCAGTTCATCGGCCATCGCCAGCCCGGCAGAGGCCAAGCCGCAGAGTGTGAGAATCGCAATATTCGCAAAACGGAGTTTCATAGTCCCTCCGAAAAATTATAACAAGGACGGGGGCAAAAGATCCTGAAGGCAAATTCATGGTGTCGAGCGAGCATACCCTTTCTTGACACCGGGGTTCTCTGGGAATAACATTGTTATTACAATGAAGACTTTGCACGTGAGCATCCGGCAGATAGGCAACTCACAGGGTGTTGTGATCCCAAAGCCGCTGCTGATCCAATTGGGATTCAGCGGCGAGGCGGGGGCCGAGATGACCGTCGAAGGCGATGCCCTGGTGTTGCGTCGCCCGGCTAGCCCGGTGCGCGCGGGTTGGGCGGAGGCTGCCAAAAAAGTCGCTGAATATGGCGACGACGAACTCGTCATGGGCGAATTTGGAAACGCCGACGACAAGGATCTGGTGTGGTGATGCGGGGGGAGATCTGGCTGGTCAATCTGGACCCCACCGTCGGGAGTGAGATCAGGAAGACGCGCCCGTGCGTTGTCGTGTCTCCCCGCGTAATCCATGATCACCTGCGGACCGTGATCGTTGCTCCGATGACAACCAAACGTCAGGCAACGCCGTTTCGCATCGGGATGACGCATGGCGGCCAGAAGGGTCTGATTCTGCTGGATCAGATGCGGGCCGTGGACAAAACCCGGTTGGCGAAGAAGTTGGGAGCCGTGTCTGCCAAGACCCTCACTGCCACTTTAAGCACACTACGAGAAGTGTTCGCCGACTAACGCCCAGGACACCTCAGCCTGTCAGGAGTGCCATCCGTGGGATAATCCGCTCATACCCGCTCTGAATCCATCCAACCCCTTGTATTGCGACGTCAGTCTGCCGGTTCCACTCGACCAGCTCTTTACTTACGCGCTGCCGGAAACGCTGCGGCACCGTACTAAGCCTGGTTGCCGGATGATGGTCCCGTTCGGATCTCGTAAGCTCACGGGCGTGGTAATCGAGGTCCACAGCAATCAGCCCGGCGGACCCGTCAAACAGGCCTTCCAGTTGCTCGACGAGGAACCGGCCATGGACGCACCGCTGCTCAAACTCGGTCGTTGGATCGCACAATATTATTGCGCGTCTCTGGGGGAGGTTCTGCGGGCGATGACTCCCCTTTCGGGCGAGGTCCGGCGCGGGAAGCTCTATTCTTTAACCAAGGCGGGGCGCGATGCGGCGCGGCAATTGCATTTGACGGAATCGGAAACCGATCCCGCGTCCGCCATTTTGCGGCTGATGGACGGACGACCGCTGTCCGCTTCTTACTTAACCCAGAAATTCCCCAAGGCCGCGAACATTCTGAAGTCGCTCGAGAAACGCGGCTTCGTGGAAGTGGAAGATGTCGCCCAGGAAAAGGACCCCTTGCGGGCTCCGGCGGCGCGCTTGCGGGTCGAGTTTCTGCGGCGCACGGAAGAGAAACTCCCCAAG
>JAYVRS010000518.1:0-1795 GCA_043776185.1 Bryobacteraceae bacterium
AGATGACTAACGATGGAGTGCGGATGGCCCGGCTGAAAGAGGTCCGGGTGCTGACGCCGGAGATCAAGCATTTCATATTCGAGGTGCCGGTGGAAGAACGCTTGACGTTCACGGCGGGGCAGTTTGTTTCGTTCACGGAAGAGATCCGCGGTAAAAAAGTGACGCGGGCTTACTCGATTGCTTCGCGGCCGGAAGGCAACCGGTTTGAGTTGTGTCTGAACGTAGTCGCCGATGGCTATTTTTCACCCTACCTATTCGGCCTGGAGCCGGGGGCGGAAGTGCCGATGAAGGGTCCTTTGGGGACGTTTGTGCTGCGTCCCCCGGTGCGCGACACCGTGATGGTGGCGACGGGGACCGGCATCTCGCCGTTTCGCGGAATGCTCGCGGAGGCTCTGGAGCGTCACCCGGGTTGCCGATTCACGTTGATCTTCGGCGCGCGGCATGAGCCGGGGCTGGTGTTCGCGGAGGAGTTTCGTGAGTGGGAGAAGCGGTTCGCCAATTTTCATTTCGTGCCGACACTCACTCGCCCGGGGCCCGATTGGACGGGGAGACAGGGGCGCGTGCAAGGGCTGGTGCTGGAGGCGGTGGGGGAACGGCTCGACCTGGACGTCTATGTTTGCGGCTTGAAGGCGATGGTGGACGACGTACGGATGATCTTGAAGGCGCGTGGCTTCGACCGGAAGCAGATTATCAGCGAAAAATACGACTAGTATTCGACCGCATGGTTACTAACTACTGGTGTTAGCTCGTTTGCTAGCCCGCGGCGTTTAGCCGTGGGGCACGAACAGCCTGAGAATCTGTCCCACGGCTGACGCCGTGGGCTAGCAAGGCAAGTAGTTCAACGGATTATAGAAAGATAGAAATCACGCGGTCGGGCACTAAGCTGTTACTTCCCCCGCCGCTGCTCGATCGCCTTCTTTTCCGCAGTCTGCTCAAGTGCCATTTGTTCCTGCTGTTTCCGGTACTGCTCCGCGTAGACCTCATTCATAAGGCTGGCGAGATACTCTCCCACCAGCCGGTTATTATTGGTCCACAGCGTCGCCTTGGTCTCCAGGTGGTTGATGGCCTTGGCGCGCTGCTTTTGGGCCACCAGCGTCATGGCGTAGTTGCGATGCGCCAGGGCGAAACCGAGATCGAGCGTAAACGCTTGTTCAAAGTATTTCTCCGCTTGAGCGTACTGCTGGCGCTGGGCGGCGTAAGAGCCAAGGTTATTGTAGGCGATGGCCCCGGTGCGCGCGTCGAGGCCCAAATTCAAAGCTTGGACGAAGCACTGTTCGGCTTCGGGAACCCGCTTCATATTCTGCAAAGCGATACCGTATTCAAAGCGCGCGTCGGCCGATTGAGGAACTCGTTTCACGGCGGCCTCGAGCACGGCCAGGGCTTCGGGCGCTCGCTTGAGGGAAGTCAGGGCGCGACCATAGCCAACCCAGGCCAGAGCGGAATCGGGCCGCACCTGGGTGACATACTGAAAGTGCTTTTCGGCGTCGGCGGGGGTGCCCTGCCCCGCCAGTCCGTAGCCCAGGGCGAGCCGCGCTTCGGCGTTGGTGGCATCCAGGTTGACGGCATGTTGGAGCAGCGGTACGGTGCCTTGGAAACGATGGAGGTGAGCCCAGGAAACGGCCATACAGGCGAGCAGCGGTAGGACGAGCATTTTGCTGGCGAGGGAGCGCCACGGGCCCGGAATCGCGAACACGAGGGCGGCGATGAGTCCGAGGTGGGGCAGATAACTGGCGGAATCCGCACGGCCCCAGACGGTGGGCAGCATGAGGCTGGGCAGCAGAAGCAAGAGGAACCA
>JAYVRS010000519.1:0-1794 GCA_043776185.1 Bryobacteraceae bacterium
CCCGCCGACTTACCATCTAGAAACACCTCCACGCCGTCCATGTTGGTTTCCACCACCAACCCGCCAAACTTAGGCGCTTGCGTCGGTGCCGTCGAAGTCCGGCTGGGGTTGTAAGCCAAGATCATCTGCGGGTCAAAGCTACCCCGCTCAGCCGTCGGATTTTGCTTAGCCGAAGTCGCGCTGCGCACATTCACCCGCACATACTCGGCTAACTCATCGGCCGTCACCACGCCATCGCGGTTATCATCGGCTTCGCCTTCAATCGCCTTCATCACATAATAAGTGAAGACGCCGTGGCCACCGCCCCAAACATCGCTCTCAAAACTCTGCTCCCGGTCACGGCTCGCCGTCAGCGAAAAGAGACTCTGATCGATTCGCACCAGGCTTGAATTGATTTGCGACGCGTCCGCTTCCGGCGTAATCGCGCCCGAATGGCAAGCGTCGGTGAGTAAAACCTTCCACTTAGCCTTAATTTTGCCACCCACCACTTGTCCCAGCGTCTTCATCGGATAGCTCGACCCAGGGATATTCGTCAAATCGATATCATAAGGTGCCAGATACGCTTGCCCGCCCGCCACGAAGCCGTGGCCCGCAAAGTAAATCACCACGCGGTCGCCATCTTTGCTCACGCTCGGCAACCATTCCTCCAGCTCCTTACGTAAGTTCACCAGCGTGGCTTGCTTGCCGATCAGCCGATGTACATTCTCGGCCGGAAACTGCCCGCCCTCCGGACTAATCAGCGACGCATAAACCGCCGCCGCGTCACGCGCCGGAAACTTCAACTGTCCCCGCGGCGGTAACTTGGCATACTCCGAAATTCCCACCACCAGCGCGTAACTGCGCGGAATGCCCACCGTCCCGGTCATGGGCGGCTGCTTCACAAACTTCAGGTCACGCTCCGTCAACTGCGCCGCCGCGCTCATCGCCAGTAGAGCCAGGATGTATTTCATAAACTCCTACTTATGCGCCAGCCGAAATGTGTAAATCAGCGGTTCATTGCCGCTCGCCGGCACTAACACCGAGGTCGCCTTGCCGTTCTTGGTTACCGTCAATTCCCGCGGATTCGCGCCGATTAGTCCCGACAAACTTTCCGGTACGTCCTCGCGTCGCTTAACCGGCTGCGGACCCGCCGTCACATCCACGCAATCGCCCCGCGCCTGAAAGATCGAATCATCGCAACGCGGCGTCATACTACTCGCAGCCGGTACCGTGGCGTCCGCCATAGAACCCAATCCGCCACTCAATTTCAGCGGACTTACTACCCAGTAAGTCACCTCATGCCCCGCCGGAAGCTCCATCTTGAACCAACCGCTCTCCGTCATCGGCATAATATATTCCCGGTCCTTATCGATCCGGTTGTCGAGGCCCGTCTCTTCCTTCGGAAATAACAGGACGTCGCGACCCGAAGTCGAATGGTTCAACACATACAGATAGCCGGGAAAGTTCGCCTGCAAGCGAAACCGTACCAATTCCCCCGTCGCAAAGACATGCGCCGGGTCCATTCGCTCCACCTTATCGCCGGTTTTGCGTTCCACGGTGACCGAAATCTTCCGCACCACGCTGGTGCGCTTCAGCTCCGGGTTCTTCGTCGTAGAAAGCGGCTGCGAAGCCAACAACAATCCGCCCAATAGCCAAGGGAATAGGATCTTCATGGTGGTGTCTCCTCAACTACTGATGAGTCAGGGCCACATCGACGACCACGCGATTCTTCGCCCCCGCGCCGCCACTGGGCTTCACCACATAGACGGCCGTCTCCTGGGCCGCCGCCTCTTTGTCGACGCGCGTAAACACCAA
>JAYVRS010000520.1:0-5735 GCA_043776185.1 Bryobacteraceae bacterium
TCGCCCGATACGCCAATGTAAGTCAGCGCGCGATTGGCCGCATTCGCCCCCGTCGCAATCGCCGGCATCCGCCCATGCGCCGAATTAAATCCATGCGCCCCACTTACAAAATAAGTAGGCGTCTTCGACGAACAGCCAATGCCGCTCATCTTCGCGATCATATGCGGCTCCAGCGACAATTCCCACACCGCGCGAATAATCGCCGCCGTAATCGAGTCATGCCCGCACCCGGCGCACAACGTCGACATACTGCCTTCGTAATCGCGGATCGTCAAGCCAACTTCATTGCGCGCCAAACTCGGATGCGCGGCCAGTGGTTTAGTAATCGATGGCACTTACTGCTCCTGAAACTTCTGAATAGATTCGAATACCTGGCGAGCCGAAAGCGGGAACCCGCCGTAGAAAAGTGCCGACCGCATCTTCTCTTTGGGCACCTGGGTTTCCAGCGTCAACAACGAGCGCAACTGCGCATCGCGATTTTGCTCAATGATCACCGTATAGTCGTGATTCATCAAAAACTCCGTCACGGGCTCATCAAACGGAAAGCCCCGGATCCGCATGTAATCGGCTGCGATTCCCGCCGCCTCCAACTGGTCCAAACCTTCCCGCACCGCCGCATCACAGCCGCCCAAAGTAATCACCCCGATCTTAGCGCCCGCGCGGCTCAAAACTACCGGCGCCGGGATATACTTTGCCGAAGCCTGGTGCTTCTCGAGTAACCGGTCAATTACATCCTGATACTCGTCCGGAATCTCCGTATAGACGCCGAACCGGTTATGCCCGGATCCCCGCGTAAAGAACGAGCCCTTCGCATCCACCCCCGGCAGCGACCTCGCCGCCACTCCGTCTTCGTTCCGTGGCGAATACCGGAAATACTTACCCATGGCCTGTAACTCATCGGCCGTCAGCACCGGCCCCCGATTGGGCCGCCACTCATCGTTCCAAGTAAGTCGTGGCACCACCCAGTCGTTCATGCCAATATCGAGATCCGATAACATAATCACCGGCGTCTGGAACTGCTCGGCTAAGTCGAAGCTCTTCACCGCAAACTCAAAACACTCGGCCGGATTATTCGGGAAAAGGAGGATATGTTTCGTGTCACCATGCGACGCGTAAGCGCAAGAGAGAATGTCACCCTGCTGCGTCCGCGTCGGCATCCCCGTCGAGGGACCCACGCGCTGCACGTCAATCACCACCGCCGGAATCTCGGCATAGTAAGCCAAACCGAGTAGCTCATTCATCAGCGAGATGCCCGGGCCGGCCGTGGACGTAAAGGAGCGCGCCCCGTTCCAGGCCGCGCCAATCACCATCCCGATCGCCGCCAACTCGTCTTCCGCCTGCACAATCAGGAAGTTACTCTTCCCCGTATCCGGATCCTTACGATACTTCGCGCAAAGCTTAGTAAACGCGTCCATCACCGAAGTGGCGGGCGTAATCGGATACCAGGCGGCCACCGTGGCCCCCGCGTACAAACAGCCCAGCGCCGTCGCGGTGTTGCCGTCAATCAAGATCTTCTCGCCGTTCTCCTGCATTGGGCCCAGGTGAAACGGCAACGGACAATTGAAGTGTTTGGAAGCGTAGTCGTAACCAATGGCCAACGCCTTCTGGTTACTCTCCTTGAGACCCTTCTTGCCGCCGTATTTCTCAGTAAGTAACTGCTCGACCACTTTCATATCCAGAGAAAGGAGTGCCGCCATTGACCCGGCGTAAGCAATATTCTTCATCAGCACGCGCTCGCGCGGCTCGGCGAACTGCTCGTTGCACATCTTCGCCAACGGCACGCCTAAAAAGCCCACGTCGGTCCGCATCATCCGCGGATCCAGCGGCCAGCTGGAGTCATACAGTACATAGCCGCCCGCGCGCACCTCCTGAATGTCGCGGTCGTAAGTCTGCGAATTCATCGCGACCATCAGGTCATAGTCCAGTGAACGGGCCGTATAGCCCTCGCCACTTACTCGGATCTCGTACCAGGTCGGCAGGCCCTGAATGTTCGAGGGAAACAGGTTCTTCCCCGAAACAGGAACGCCCATCCGAAACATAGCTTGCATTAATAGGCCGTTGGCACTGGCCGAACCCGAACCATTCGGGTTCGCCAACTTAACGGCAAAGTCGTTCAGACCAGCTGCGGTGTGAGGCACAAATCTCCTGCTTGGGCGATCAGAATTTCAAATTTTTGCATGTCCCAGGCTGCCGTCGGGCAGCGCTCGGCACAAAGACCGCAATGGACGCAAACGTCTTCGTCCTTCGCCATAATCCGCTTCGTCTGCGGCAAGGCATCGGACACATAAAGCGCTTGCGTAATATTAATAGCCGGCGCCGACAAGCGCCCGCGTAAGTCATCCTCGTCGCCGTTTCGAGTAATCGTCAGACACTGCACCGGACAAATGTCGATGCACGCATCGCACTCAATACAACGCTTAGGAGTAAATACTGTTTGAATATCGCAATTCAAGCAACGCTGCACTTCGCGAGCCGTCTGCTCTGCCGAGAAGCCCATCTCTACTTCGATATTCAGTTCGCGGAACCGCTTCGCCAGATCGACGTGTTCCATCTTCTGCCGATGCGCCGAATTGTAGTCGTTGGCGTAACTCCATTCGGAGAGCCCCATCTTCTGCGAAATCAAATTCACGTGCGGCGCTGGCCGCTCATTCAAAGGAAGGTCATGACAATGCTGATGAATAGAAATCGCGGCCTGATGGCCGTGCTCCACCGCCCAAATAATATTCTTCGGGCCCCAGGCCGAATCGCCGCCGAAGAAGACTTTTGGATGCGTCGAGACAAACGTCTTCTCGTCCACCACCGGCATGCCCCATTTGTCGAATTCCAGGCCCAGGTCGCGCTCAATCCAAGGAAAAGCGTTGTCCTGGCCAATCGCCAGAATCACGTCGTCGCAAGGGATAATCACCGTGTCAATCGTCTTCGACTTCTTCGCTTCCGCGTCCCATTCCAGGCGCTCGAATTCCATGCCCGTCAGCTTGCCGTTCTCCATCACGAAGCGCTTGGGCGCGTGGTTGATCACGATCTCCACGCCCTCTTCCTCGGCATCTTCCAGTTCCCAGGGCGAAGCCTTAAAAAAGCCGCGCGGCCGCCGCGCCATCACCTTGATCGTCTTGCCGCCCATACGCGCCGAAGAACGGCAGCAATCCATCGCCGTGTTGCCCACGCCGATGATCAGCACGCGCTCACCGATGGTCGTCACATGCCCAAACGCCACCGACTCCAGCCAGTCAATGCCGATGTGAATCCGGTCGCTCTCCTCGCGGCCCGGCAGTTCCAGGTTCTTGCCACGCGGCGCGCCCGTCCCCACGTACACCGCGTCAAAACCCTCGTCCAGCACGCTCTTCAAGCTCGAAACGGGCGAGTTGTATCGAATATCGACACCCATATCGAGGATGTAGCCCACCTCGTCGTCCAGCACCTTCTCCGGCAGCCGGAACGACGGTATATTGGTCCGCATCAAGCCCCCAGGCTTGCTCTGCTTCTCAAACATCGTCACGGAATAGCCCAGCGGCATCAGGTCGTTCGCCACCGTCAGCGCCGACGGACCCGCGCCAATGCAGGCAATCCGCTTGCCGTTCTTCACAGCCGGTGCCTTCGGCAGGCGATCGGTAACATCGTCCCGCAGGTCGGCGGCGACGCGCTTCAACCGGCAAATCGCCACGGGCTTGGCCTCTTCGGCCGTCTCGCCCGGCTCCGGCAACCGGCTACGCCGGCACGCGGGCTCGCAGGGACGGTCGCACGTCCGCCCCAGCACGCCGGGGAAGACGTTCGACTCGCGATTGAGCAGGTAAGAATCCGTATAACGGCCTTGCGCAATGAGCCGAATATACTCAGGCACATTGGTGTGGGCGGGGCATCCCCACTGGCAGTCAACGACTTTGTGGAAATACTCGGGGTGGTGAATGTCGGTGGGGGTCACCGGAACATCCTTTCGGCTGGCAGCTTAACAGTGAACATCAGGGTCCGACCCACATTGTATAACGGCTCGACGGCTCCCCATCGGCACCCGGGCCCACCGGATCACCCTACAATGGGGTGGATGGCGCTCAGACTGTGGCTGTGGACATTCGGACTCATCGGCGTCCTGGCCGCGCAGGACCCGCTTTCGGCCAAAGGTTTCGAGCATTTCTACAGCCTCGAATACGACGAAGCCGTCGCCGAATTTGAGAAAGAAATCGTCGCCAAACCCTCCGATCCCGAGCCCTACAATCACCTGGCCCAGGCCTTGCTCTACCGCGAACTCTATCGCGCCGGCGCCCTCGAAACCGAACTGGTCACCGGCGCCAACCCCTTCCTCCGCCGCGCTAAAATGGAGCCGAAGCCGGAAGACCTCCAGCGATTCGACGATGCCATTTCGAGCGCCGTGAAATACGCCCAAGCCCGCATCGCCCAGAATGCGAAGGACCAGCGCGCGCTCTATGCGCTGGGCGTGGCCTACGGGCTGCGCGGCAACTGCGGCTTTCTGGTGCGAAAAGCCTACATGAGTGCCTTGCGCGATGCCACCAGCGCGCGCCGCCTCTGCAACCAAGTGGTGGAACTCAACCCCGCCTTCATCGACGCCCGCATGGTGCAGGGCGCGCACGACTACATCGTCGGCAGCCTGCCCGGCTACATCCGCTTTCTCGGCTTCCTTAGCGGCTTCAAGGGCGACAAAGAAGCCGGCATCCAGACCCTGCGCCTCGTCGCCGAAAAGGGCACCAATAACAAGATGGACGCCCAGATCCTGCTGGGCGTCGTCTATCGCCGCGAACGTCGTCCCCAGGATGCTCTGCCCCTCCTCGCCAACATGACTGCCCGCTATCCCCGCAATTATCTATTTCGCCTGGAGCAGTCGCAGATGTACGCCGACCTCGGCGACAAAGACAAAGCCATCACCATTCTCGACGACATCGAAAAACTGAAACGCACCGGTGCCTCCGGCTACAGCAAGATCTCCTGGGAAAAGCTCGCCTTTATCAAAGGTAACTTACGCTTCTGGTACGACGACTTCGATATCGCCATCGAGCAACTGAAACAGGCGACGGCTAAATCGAATGAGTTAGACCTCAACACCAGCGTCATGGCCTGGCTACGCTTAGGCCAAGCCTACGACATGAAAGGCCAACACACCCTAGCCAAGCCAGCTTACGAAGCCGCCATCCGCACCGCCCCCCAAAGCGACGGGGCCAAGGAGGCCCGTAAGTACGTAACGTCCCGCTACATCCGCGACTACATCAAAGAACCCTGACGTATTTTTTATCGCACCCGCCTACTAGCCCACAGCGTAAGCTGTGGGATGCTTTTTACGCGGTTCGCGCAATCGGAGTACTAGTTGGGCGGGACCCCTGGCCCGCCCTTCTTCTTACCCGTAAAAATGTCAATAATTCCCTTCATACCGTCCTTGTTACCCTTAATCGCGTCCGACAAACCGGGCAATACATTTTGCATTTTGAGTTTGGCGATCGCGGCCGTGTCCGGCAGAAACCGCGGCTTACTGAAAGTACCGGTCACGAGTGAAGGAATCGTCATATCGCCATTGGGCCCCGCTATCGCGGCAGTAAGGTAGCCACCAATCCGCGAGCCGCCCACCTCCTCCGCCAGCTTCTTGTTTAAGAGCGTGCGTAACTTCAGGTTGATCGATTGGTCCACCAGATTCATCAAGCCAGCCATGCCGACGGTGGCATTATCGAGATCGAGTTTCAGGTTATCGGTATTGGCGACGCCGTTCGCTAACCGCATCTCCCCAGTAAGTGCCA
>JAYVRS010000521.1:0-1793 GCA_043776185.1 Bryobacteraceae bacterium
GGAAACTTCCCCCTGCTGAACGACCCTTCGCCCGCCTACCATGGCCTCAAGTTTTCCGAAGCGCTTGGTCCGATCGCTTTCATCATCAAGACTCGTGTCGAAGGCCTGCGTGACGTGGGCGCGTGCCTCTCGCCCTTCAATTCGTTTCTGTTTCTACAAGGCATCGAGACGCTCGGCATGCGCATGGACCGTCACGTGGCAAACGCTTTGGCCGTCGCCAAATTCCTCGAATCGCATCCACACGTGACTTGGGTGAATTATCCCACTCTCACCTCAAGCCCCTACCATGCCATCGCGCAAAGGTATCTGCCCAAAGGCGCGGGCGCGGTGTTTAGCTTTGGCATCAAAGGCGGCGTGGAAGCGGGCAAGAAGTTCGTCAACTCGCTCCAGCTGTTCTCGCACTTGGCCAATGTGGGCGATGCCCGCAGCCTGGTGATCTGTCCCGCGCTCACCACCCATCAGCAACTGCCCGAGGCGGATCAAATCAAAGCCGGCGTGAAGCCCGACATGATTCGCCTATCGATCGGCCTCGAAGATCTCGAGGACATTTTGGGTGATTTGGACCAAGCGCTCAAGGCGTGAAATACGACGCGACCCTCAAGAAGCTATTCCAGCATCCGCCCAATCGCCTGCTGTCGCGGGCGCTTGGGCAAGATGTGGTGGTGAGCCGCATTTTGCCGACGGAGCTGATTACCGTCGGCAACCTGCATCCCGACGTGCTGTTCGAGACGGACCAGGGGCTGCTGATCCATACGGAGCTGCAGGGCTACCGGCAGGATGACTTTGCGAAGCGAAACTTGCTTTATTACGCTCTGGTCCTACGCGACTATGATCGTGCGCCGGTGCAGGTCGTGTTTTGGCTGGGTCCGGGAAAGGTGGGGATTGGCGGGGGCTTGAGCGACCCGCCGGCGCTCGAATACCGGTACCGGGTGATCGATGTCCGCGAGATCGATGGCGATTGGTTGCTTGAGAACGGAGACGTGGAAGAGTCGATTTTCGCGATCCTGTGCAAGCTCAAGGATCAGCGGGAAGCGGTGACGAGAATCCTGGAGCGCATCAGCCATTTGCCGTTGGCCCAACAGCGGGAAGCGGTGGCAGAGCTTTTGATATTATCGGGATTGAGAGGTCTAAAGGCTCTCATCCAGGAAGAGGTGGCGCGTATGCCCGTATCCATCGACATTCACGAAAATGAATTCCTCGAAGAGATTTATCAGGAGGGTTTGGAGAAGGGGGCGGCGCCTTTCCGGGAGATCCTGCTGGACGTGTTGGATCAGCGCTTCGGCACTCTCTCGCCTGATACCCGGCAACGAATCCAAACCGCCGACCTCGCCATGATCCAGACGTGGACCCGCAAACTGCTGGGGCCGGCTACGACGCTCGACCAGATCTTTCAGTAAGTCAGGACACCGGCAGCGGAATCAGATCATCCTGCTCCTCCAACATTCTGACGAACTCACGCGCCGCCGGGGAGACCTTGCGGCGTCGTGACGTGAGAATGCCCAGCGGCCGAGTTAAGCGTGGCGGACCCAGTGGAATCGCGACCAGCCGCCCCTGCTGCAAGTCAGCCTCCAAAATCGGGCGAGGCAAAATACTGAGGCCATTGCCCAGGGCCACCGCTTCTTTGATGAGCGCGATATTGTCAAACTCGAGCGAGACGCGCACTTCTACCAATTGCTGTTTGAGGTAGTCGTCCACCGCGCGCCGAATGGGCAGTTCCGGATCGAAGGCGACAAAGTCCAGGCCGTTCATCTCGAACGGCATCACGGAACGTCGGCGAGCCAGCGGATGCCGGG
>JAYVRS010000522.1:0-1793 GCA_043776185.1 Bryobacteraceae bacterium
GACTAAGTGACACGGCGTATGGCGCAACTTACCGCGATCCGCGATCCCTTTCGGCCAATGCATAATCCACGGCGAAGAGATTCCGCCTTCATGAACCCAACTCTTATGTAAGCGGAACGGCGTATTCGCTGCCGTCGACCAACCCGGCCCCAGGCATAAGTGCGACATCGCCGACCCCGGCGCGGCCTGCGGATCATGGCCATCGCCGCGAATTAACTGCTCGGCACTAGCCCCGTTATCGGAGACAAACACAATTACCGTATTCTCAAAAGCATTCATGCCCTTCAGCTGAGTAACTACCCGGCCGATCTCCTGATCCATCCGATCGATCATCGCCGCATGAATGGCCATCTTCGTGCGTTGAAAAGTCTGCTGCACGGGAGTCAGGCTGGCCCACGGGACGGCGCGTGTAACTTCGCCGGGTCCGATGCGGGCCGTAAGTTCTTCGGATGGCAGATTCCAGTCGGGCCAGATACCCGGGTCGAAGGGTGCCAGTGGACAATTCACCAGTCCCATTTTCTTCATGCGCGCGAAGCGCTTGGCCCGCACTTGGTCCCAACCTTCGCTAAAACGGTCTTTGTATTTGTCGATATCCTGCTGTAAGGCGTGCAAAGGAAAATGCGGCGCGGTGAAGGGCAGATACAGAAAGAAAGGGTCGCGAGGATGATCCTGGGCGTGGCCTTCCAGGAATTTGACGGCGTGCGCACCAATAGCCGTCGTGGCGTAGTAATTGTCAGTCAGCTTACCGGGCGGCAGATGCTTACCGTCTAACTGGCTGGCGCGCGGCGCGAAGAATTGGTCCTGATCGAGCATCGTGTAGGAGTGATCGAAGCCGGCGGCCGCCAAAGGTTGGAAACGAATATGCCACTTACCGGAATGGTAGGCGCGGTAGCCGAGGGGCTTCAGATGCTGAGGCGCGAAGCGAGTCCAATCCGGCACCACGCCCGGCGTCATCACATCGCAAGCCGTTTGCTGGGCGTATTGTCCAGTCAGGATGCAGCTGCGCGAAGGGCCACAGCGCGCTGTGGAATAGCCCTGCGTGAAGCGCAGTCCATGCGCGGCCAGGCTGTCAATATTAGGCGTGTCGATGTCACCGCCATAGCAACCGGCATCGGAGTAACCCATGTCGTCGGCGAGAATGATCAGGAAGTTCGGCTTGGGCGAAGTCCCCGGCTGCTGCAGGGCGACGGGGGCCAGGGCGAGGAATTCACGACGATTCAACGGGTTCATCTCTAACAGCGTACATGACTACCCACCAGCAATCGCGCCGATGATCAGCAACGGCTCGACGCCCGCGACGACAGCGGCGGGCAGTTCAATCTCCGGTGGCTGCAGCGAGAAATCCTCCCCGCAGGCGAAGAAGCGAATGAAGGGCCGGCGCTGCCTGGTAACGTGGTCGCGGATGGTGCCTTGCAGCGCCGGAAAAGCGCCTTCCAGCGCGTCCAGCACCGAGCGGATCGTCACGGGCGGCGCGACGTCTAACGTCACTTCGCCGCCCACCTTGGCGATCGTACGCAGGTGCCCTGGCAAGGCCACGCGGACCTTCATCGCAGCGTCTGCACCTCAACCGACATCACCGGTGGCAGGTCGCGCGCGATGGCCGTCCAAGTGTCGCCTGAATCGGGCGACGCGTACACTTGCCCACCGCTGGTGCCGAAGTAAATGCCGCAGCTCTCCATCTGGTCTGCGGCCATGGCCTCGCGCAACACGTTCACATAGCAATCGCTCTGCGGCAGGCCTTTGGTCAGCGCCTCCCATTCATTGCCACCGCTCCGGCTGCGGTAAACGCGCAG
>JAYVRS010000523.1:0-1792 GCA_043776185.1 Bryobacteraceae bacterium
GAGAGTGTGAACCGTCAAGCGCGCCGGCCCTACCGGTTTTCGAAAGCCACCGTCGCCGCCGTCTCGCATCTGGCTCGTGCGGCTTCCCCAAAAAGCGGCGCATCGGTCTTCGACCGGTTGGAGCAGCTGGGCTTCATTGACCAGTTTCTCTTTAAGGCCATGCAGCAGGCGGGCATCACGCCGGCCGAAAAGACCAACGACTACGAATTCATCCGCCGCGTCACCTTCGACTTGACCGGCCGCCCCCCTAAGTACGACCGCGTGGCGGCCTTTGTCGAAAACAATACCTCCGACAAGCGCGCCAAGCTGATTGATGAGTTACTCAATTCGCCCGAATGGGTGGATAAGTGGACCATGTTTCTAGGCGATCAATTTAAGAACGTCGACGACAATGGGCAATCGCGGCGGTTCGCCGAAGGCCGCAACGCCTTCCATCAATACCTCAAAAGTTCGCTGGCTACCGGTAAGCCATATGACCAGATGGTGACCGAGATGATCACCGCCACCGGCACCAATAGCTGGGAGCAGGGCGCATTGAATTGGAACCTCAGCGGCATGATGTCCGGTGGGCCGGTGCAGGATAATTACGACCTGCAAGGCGAGATTGTCGCCGAGCGCCTGCTGGGTATGGGTCATCAGAACTGTGTCTTGTGCCACAATGGACGCGGCCATATGGAAGCGCTGAGTGTGTGGGGCAAGTCCGCCACGCGGGCGCAAGCCTGGGGACTGTCGGCGTTCTTCTCGAAGACCGTTTCGCGCCGCACTTACCCGGAGCCCACCAATCGCAATGTGTGGTTTAGTTCCTTTGAGGACGCGCCGCGCAATGTCGAGTATTCGCTCAACACCACCACCGGCAACCGCTCGCCTCGGTCGCCGGTGGGTTCTGCCCGCACGATCCTGCCTGAGTATCCTTTCGGTGACGGCGGGAAACCCAGGTCCGGCGAGAATTACCGCGAAGCGCTCGCCCGGATTGTGGTGGCGGATCCGCAGTTTGCTCGCGCCTCGGTGAACTACATCTGGAAGCAGCTATTCGTCCGCGGCATCGTGGAGCCGGCCAATCTATTCGACCCTGGCCGCATGGACCCTAATAATCCGCCGCCCGCCCCCTGGACCATCCAGCCCACCAATCCAGACTTGCTGAACGCCCTGGCCGCCGACTTTCAGAAGAGCGGTTTCAGCTTCCGCGACCTGATGCGGAAGATTTGTAATTCGGAGGCCTATCAACTTTCCTCGTCTTACTCCGGTAACTGGCAACCGCAGTACGAGACTTACTTCGCCCGCCATTACGTGCGCCGGTTGTGGGCCGAAGAGGTAGTGGACGGCATCGCTCAGATGAGTAACTCGCCGCTACGCTACCCGTATAATACTTCTTCCCTGCCCATGCCCGGCGGTAGCACCAGCGCCACCGTCGGCTGGACGATGCAACTGCCGCAAACGCGGACGCTGCCTGGCGGCGCGATGGCCCAATTCCTCGATAGCTTCCTGCGCGGCAATCGCGTGGATGCCGAACGCAAGGCGGAGGGTTCGATTCCGCAAGTGCTCAACTTATTGAACGACAGTTTCGTGATGGACCGCACGCGATCCGCCCTAAACGGTGGCTTACCCACGCTCACCCGCCAGTTACTCGACAAGTACACGGCGAACGATAACGCGGGCTTGGTGCGCGAATTGTTTCTGACCCTGCTGAGCCGCCCGCCGAGCGCGGATGAGTCCATCACGGCGAATGGTCTGCTGGGTGGCGCGGTATCTCCGCAACTTCGGCAACAGCGCCTCGAAGACTTAGTCTGGACGC
>JAYVRS010000524.1:0-1791 GCA_043776185.1 Bryobacteraceae bacterium
CGCCAATACCCAGGGCGGCATCTGCCCCGCCACCGGTTGCACCAACGCCGCCGGAACCTTCTTCATCGAAGGCTTGGTGGGTAATCCGGACACGCTTTACGGCGGCGCGGATCCGAACCACAGCTGCGGCGTGATGCGCTACGTGCGCATTGAATACGCCGGCGCGATTCTCTCGCCCAACAACGAACTCAACTCCTTCACCTGGGGCGGTTGCGGCAAAGGCACCGTCTCCGAGCATCTGCAAGCCATTTATGGCAAGGACGACTCGTTCGAATGGTTCGGCGGCAACAATGACGCCAAGTGGCTCGTGGGCGGCTTAGGCGCCGACGACTTCATCGACTATCAACTCGGTTACACCGGCCGCATCCAGTTCGGCCTCATGTACCAGAGTCCGGACGCCCCCGGCAACCGCGGTATCGAAGGCGACAACAGCGAATACAACCAGGCGGCCACGCCGTTCTCCAATCCGCAGATCTACAACGTCACTTTCTACGGCAGCGGCAGCCCGGGCTTCGACGAAGCCAACTCGCCCGGCATCTTCCTCCGCCGCGGCGCCCGCAGCTCCATCAACAACATCCTGGTGTCGAACTTCTTTAGCTCCTGCATCGACATCAACGACGCTTCGACGCAGGCGCAAGCCACCGAAGGCAACGTCACCATGAACGGCATCCTCTGCTACAACAACAACAAGGGTGCTTCGCCCGCCGGGGCCAACACCGTCGCGGGACAGAATCCGGCCGCCTTTAACGCCACCTTCGCCGGGCTCGCCAGCCGAAACTTCCTGTTCTCGGACCCACTGGTCGCCCGCGCCTTCACCTACAGCGATCCGGACTTCTCGGGACTCTTTGCCAGCCCACTCTTCCGCGCCGGCGCCGTCACGCCCCCTGATGACGGCTTCTTCGACCAATCCGCCCAGTTCATCGGCGGTATCGGCGACGACGACTGGACCCTCGAATGGACCAGTTGGCTCGTTGAAGAAGACATCAAGCCCTAAGCCTTCCCAACCTGGCCCAAGCGACTCTACCCGCGTGGGCCAGGTTTTTTCTATGGCCCTCGGCCGGGCCGATCAAGACTTCGGTAAACTGCGCTAGACTACTCGACGATGAATGCTACTGACCAGATTGCCGCTGCCGAACCTGTCCGCGCCGCGTTAGGGCGCTTCAACGCCGCCGCTGCGGTTGGGGACGCCGCCGCGCTCGACGCCATCCTTGCGGCGGACCTCATGTATAGCCACTCAAACGCAAAAGTGGAGAACAAAGCCGAGTGCATCGCCGGGCTCGTGCGTTCGAACATCGACTTTCAACTGCGCGACGGCTGCACCGTGCGAGTTTACAACGAGGGAACCTGCGCCATGGTCCACGGCATGATGGACGCGCACAACCCGGGCAACGTCATCGTGCCTTTGCACTTCCTGATGATGTGGGTGAAGTCCGGCGAATACTGGCTGCTGGCCGGCCGCCATACGGCGAAATTGCCGAGCTGACGCAAGCTGCTGGAGAGGGCGCGCGTGGTGGCGATAGGGCTATCGCGGAAAGATTGCCTACCGGCCCTTCAGTAACTCGCGCGCAATCACCAGCCGCTGGATCTCGCTCGTCCCCTCGCCGATCGTCATCAGCTTCACATCGCGGTAGAACTTCTCCACCGGATAGTCCTTAATAAAGCCGTAGCCCCCGTGGATCTGTACCGCCTCGCCCGCCACCCGGCAAGCTACTTCCGACGCGTACAGTTCTGGGTTACTCGGTTACTCGTTCGGGCGGCGTTACTGGAAGGAGGCGTGTCGTATTTGACAGC
>JAYVRS010000525.1:0-1790 GCA_043776185.1 Bryobacteraceae bacterium
CGACCAATGACGGGGCGATGCATGTGATCGATGCGGCGGATTGGAGTAAGCCGTTGGCGAGTACGCCGGCGTTTGGGAGCGCGGGCGGTGCCGTGGCTAGCTGGCAGGATATGTCGGGCGGGCGCTGGATTTTGGCGCCGTCGGCGAAGGCGGTGGTGGCTTGGAAGTTAGTGGAGAAGTCGGGCGGCGTGGCTTTGGAAGCGGGTTGGACGTCGCGCGACATGGTGACGCCGGTGACGCCGGTGGTGGTGAACGGCGTGGTGTTTGCTTTGGCGAGCGGCGAATTCCGGACGAGCGATGCCGGGATGACGGCGGCGCAGCGGGCGGCCAAGTCGACCAAAGCGGTGCTGTATTCGCTGGATGCGATAACCGGCAAGGAGCTTTGGAATAGCGGCGACGCGATCAGCACGTTTGTCGATTCGGGGCGCTTGGCGGCGGGCGGCGGGCGGATCTACGTGGGCGGCCATGATGGCACACAGTACGCGTTTGGGATTGGGATTGAGCACTAACTAATGTTGTTAGCGATTGATGCGGGAAATACCAATCTTACTCTGGGTGTTTATCGCGAGCGGAAGTTAGAGACGAGTTGGCGGTTGCGGACCGTGCGCGAACGGACGGCCGATGAGTGGGGCATTTTGTTGCGCGAGTTATTCGATGCCAACTCGATGCGTTTCTCAGAAGTGTCGGGAATTGTAGTGTCCAGTGTGGTGCCGCCGATTGATGCGCCTTTGAATACGATGGCTCGGCGTTACTTCTCGACGGTGCCGATGTTTGTGACCGCCGAGAGTAACTTGGGTTTGAAGATACTGATTGACCATCCACGCGAGGTGGGGGCCGATCGGGTGGTGAATGCGGTGGCCGCTTATGAGAAATATGGCGGTCCGGTGGTGGTGGTGGACTTAGGGACGGCCATTAACTTCGACGTCGTTTCGGCCAAGGGCGAGTTTTTGGGGGGATTGATTTGCCCGGGGTTGGGTATTGCGATTAGCGGTTTATTTGAGAAGGCCGCGCGGTTGCCGTTGGTGGATGTGGCGGAGCCGCGGCATTTGATTGGCACTAATACAGTCGATTGCATTCAGAGCGGGTTATATTACGGGACGATTGGGACGATTGATGGCATTATGGCGCGGCTGGTGGAAGAGTTAGGTCCGCAGACGCAGTGCGTAGCGACGGGTGGGCAGGCGCATTTGATGGCGCGCGGGTCGGCGTATATCAAGACGGTGGACGAAGACTTGACGCTGGATGGTTTGGAAATGATTTGGGAGCGCAATCTTGTCCGCAGTCGATGAACAGGATTGGCCGAGTAACTACTTCAATTACTTTACCGAGATTGAGGAACACTTCCAGCGGGCGCGGGGGACGAGTCTGTTTCTGTTGTCGCCGCTGGATTGGGCGTTGATTGAGACTTGGAAGAATTCGGACATTCCGCTGGAAGCGGTGCGGCGGGGGATTGAGCGGGCTTTTGAAAAGTGGAAGTCGAGCAAGCGGCGGCAGGCGGTGAATTCGCTGGCTTACTGCACGCAAGCGGTGATGGAAGAGGCCGAGATTATGGCCAAGGGTGGCGTCAGCCAGCCGGTGAAGCCGGTGGAAGCGCCCTTTCCGGTGGAAGAGTTGCGGCGGCACTTACTCACGAATGCGGAGTTACTGGGGGCAAAAGGATGGACGGAATTGTCGGCGTCGTTGAGTAAGTTGGCTAGTGAAGCGGAGCAGCATTTATCGGGGTTGGAGGAGTTGGAGCTGCGGTTGACGGTGATTGAGGAGAAGATGCTGGCGGCGGCGCGGGCGGCGCA
>JAYVRS010000526.1:0-1785 GCA_043776185.1 Bryobacteraceae bacterium
CATGCCCGCATCTTTCCGGGCCGCAATCCGCAAGGCCGCGCCGTCGTCGTGTTGCCCCATTGGAATTCGCACGCCGCCCAACACGTGGGCCTCTGCGAAGGCATTGCCTGGTTCGGGCCCACCGTGCTCCGCCTCAGCCTCCCCTATCACGACGACCGCATGCCCCCCGAACTCACGCGCGCCGACTACGCCGTCTCCTCCAACATTTGCCGTACCATCGACGCCACGCGCCAAGCCGTCGTCGACACCCGCGCCTGCTTCGATTGGCTCGAACAACAAGGCTATGATCGCCTGGGCATCGTCGGCACCAGCCTCGGCTCCTGCTACGCCTTCCTCGCCTCGGCTCACGATGCCCGCATTAAAGTGAACGTCTTTAACCACTGCAGCTCACACTTCAGCGACGTGGTGTGGACCGGACTGTCCACCATCCACATCAAGAAGACTCTCGCCGAGCACCTCGACGTGGACCGGCTGCGGTCGCTATGGCAATGCATCTCGCCGGTGAACTATATGGCCAAGTACGCCGCGCACGATCACAAGCGTCAGAAGTTCATCTACACCGAGTACGACACGACGTTTCTGCCGTATCTATCCGAGGAGATCCTGGCCTGCGTGCGCGATCACGGAATCCGCCACGAAGTCGCCAAACTGCCTTGCGGTCATTACACGATGGGTGAATCGCCGTTCAAATTTATGGACGGCTACCAGATTATCTCATCGCTGGTTCGCTGGCTCTAGATTGACCAGATGGGAGTAAGGTCGAGCACCAAGCCCTCCACGGGACCTTCACCGGCAATGCTCGTAATTCCCTGGCGGGGCTCCGGATCCTGTTGCGGGCGATAGACCGTTACGGTTTGCGTACGCGGATCAATCAGCCAGCCCAGGTCGACGCCATTGGCGACCCACTCGCGCATCTTTTCCTGGACCTTCTTGGGCCGGTCCGACGGGGACATGAGCTCGACGATAAACTCGGGGCAAATCGGCTTTCGGCGAAAGCGCTCCCGCGAGATCCAGGCGGCATCGGGCGCTAGGCGAGCACCGTTGGAAAGGACAAATCCGCCGCTTGAGTCAGTCACCGTACCTTGCCCTTGTTCAATGGCCCACTTCATCAGCAGATAGACGATCATGGCGTTGCGGGAACTGGTCTCGGCGTCGGTAGGGGGCAAAATGATCAGTTCCCCTTCAGCCGTGTACTCCAAACGGTAGTCGGCGTACTGCTCGCACAGCTCCTGGAACTGCGCATCGGTCATTCCGGGGACAGAGAGACTCACCGGCAAATAGGTATCCGCAACCATCATCACCATAACCACAGTGTAGCGCCCCATTAACGCGCGAAGGCATTAGTGGGCAGCGACAAAGCGCTCGATCTCACTGAACCAAGGCGCCCGCACGGCATCAGTTTCCATGAGTAACTCGTGCCGCGATTCGGGGTACTGCACCAGGCGGCAATTCGGCAGCTTCGCGCAAGCCTCCCCGTGGGCCGTCGAATCAACAAAAGTATCTTGGCCTGCGGAACCCATCAGAATCGGCGTCCGGATCGCTGCCAAGTAAGTCGGGCTCATGACGGTGGCGCAAGAGCGATAGAACTCGTAAGCCCAGCGGTAAGTGCCTCCGCCCAGCCTTAACTCTGGCCGTTCGCGGAACCAGCGTAATCCGTTTTGGTCTCTTTCATGGTCATGCGAAACCGGACTCGTGATGGCATTTCGCGCAGCATCATCCCGCCATTCGTGCTGCCCCAACGCATAACTCTCACCGAAACCTGCCGTCACCATAAGTCCCGAAAGA
>JAYVRS010000527.1:0-1783 GCA_043776185.1 Bryobacteraceae bacterium
GGGGGCTTGGTCTGCTTGGTGGGGGCGTGGTTGATGAAGCGGAGTCAGTAGCGTTGCCGGATCGGATCGTCGGGCCGAGGGCCGGCGAACAGGGCAAACTCAGTGACCGTCTTCGAGATGGCAAAGACATAAAGATTGTAAGCCCGCGAGACCAGCGTGACCGGCTTGCTGTTGGAAATGCTGTAATCATGCCCGCCATAGCGCCAAGTGAGTGAGCTGCCGCGCACCTCCCCCATCTTTTGCATGCCGATTTCCGGTCGGGGCACTAGGGAGAAGACGAAGCGCCCATGGCCGGGGAGGTCGGCCCAGACGGCCGGACCCGAAATCCCGCCCTTCGTGGACGACGTAGCCTTGCCATCGATACTGACCTGGGGCGAGGAGAGCGCGATCATGGCATCCTCCGCGCCGAAGTCACGCGCCTGGCCCTCAACGCGGACTTCGTGGTGATCGCCGCCTTTGACCACCAGGTATTCGGTGACCTTCTGGCCGGTGGACGGGTTGGTAAATAGTTCGAGTGCCACCGTGTCACCGGCCTTCATGACCAGGGTGGCCTCACCGCCCGGCAGCGGCAACGGGCTCCAGTTGGGCACTTGCTGAAAGATCTCCGACATTTTTGCCGGGGTGATGGTTAAGGCCGCGAAACGGAGCTTGAAGCGGCCATCGGCGAGAGGTTCAATGGTCAGGTCGTAGCCAAAATAGGTGTTGTTATCGAAGTTGCACAGATGGCGCTTGATGATGTTGTTTTCGGTCAAGACGCCGCCTCCGTGCCGCTGGATGGAGGGGCTGCCGGGTTCCAGGTAAGTTTGATAGTTCACGGAAACCCCACTAACGCCAGCGCTGCCGTTGGACAGCCTTGCTCCAGAGGGAGCCCCTTGCGAGGCGAGGCAAAGCAGGAAAAGACTAACGAGTTTCATAGATGCTCTTTACGATTCTGGGTTGAAATTGCTGAACAGGTTGGAAGCCAGACAGGCTGGCCTCCTGGGGGCGCGTGGCATGATATGCCACGAAAATGATGGCGCAGAGCGCCGCAAAAGCTAACGGAACGGGAATGCGGATATCGCCGGCCAGTAGCCACCTCAGTGAGAACGGCTTAGGGGCAAAGACGCGTTGACGCAGCGCTTCGGGAGCGCGCGGCGCTGGCCAGGTTTGCAGGAAAGATTTCAATTCGTCGTCGTTCATCGGTTGGGCTCCCTGAGCGGCTCGAGTAGAGTCCGCAGATTGGTCCGGGCCCGGTGCAACCGGGCCTTCACGGTACCCAGCTCGGTATCCACCGCACGGGCAGTTTCTTCGAGCGTCAGGCCTTCGTACTCCACCAAAATCATCACCTCGCGTTGAAGAGGTGAAAGAGACTGTACCGCATAGGCGACCCGTTCCCGGGTCTCCCAGCTGTCCGGCGGCGCCTGGTCCGCGGCGAGGGGGAGTTCGTCGTCCAACTGAGCCCAGCGCTCTTCCGTCCGCCAGCGTTTCAAAATCAGATTACGAGCGACGCCGAGTAGCCAAGCGCGAACGGTGCCTTTGGCGGGCGAGTAGCTGCCGGGCGATTTCAGAAGCAGCAAAAACGCATCCTGGGCGACATCTTCGGCAACCGCTGGAGAGCCGGTCATGCGCCAAGCGAAGCCATAGACGGCGTCCTGATTGGCTTCGAAGATCGATTTGAACTCAGCGTTGCTCACGGTGCTACTTCTAAATACCAGTCAGGGGCGAAAAGGATACGGGTGACCAGAAAAACGAAAAGCCCCACCGGAGTGGGGCCTTTCTGCGTGCTAACGGGCGAATGAACTTT
>JAYVRS010000528.1:0-1782 GCA_043776185.1 Bryobacteraceae bacterium
CTTGGCGTTCAGCGCGACGAGGCTATCGCCGAAGAGATTATCGCCGTGCCGGTCGCCGCCGTAACGGTCAGTCGCTGGAGAGGTAAGGGGTACAAAGACGAGTCCACGTTGATGGTCAACGCTGAGGGGTGCCCAAGCGTTCACGCCGCCGCGGCCCTCCGTGCTTCCGGGAGCCCAGGTGTCGTCGCCGAACTCGCCCGCTTGCGGGATGACGTGGAAGCGCCAGGCGAGTTCGCCCGTGGCGATATGGAACGCGCGGATGTCGCCATTGGGACCTTGCGGTTCACCATCGCTAGCCAGGCTGCCGACAATCACCAAATTGCCAAAGACGCTGGGCGGACTGGTGAGGCCGTAGGCGCGAAGCGGGAAATTGTCCGCCATACCAGCGCGCAAGTTGATGCGCCACACCTCGCGGCCCGTTTCAGCGTCAATCGAAAACAACCGGCCATCGAGCGTGCCATAAAACAGGCGCTTCTGGCGACCGTCCGTCCACCAGGCGGCGCCGCGATTGAGATAGAGGCTGTAAGTGCGCTGGCGGTCCAGTTTCGGATCGAAAGACCACACTTCACGGCCGGTGGTGGCGTCGAGCGCCACCAAGCGATTGAACGGCGTCGTGAAATAGAGCCGGTCGCCAATCATCAGGGGTGTAGCTTCGAAGGCGCTGCGGGTCTTCTCGGTCTTGCCGTCGCTCATCTCGCCGGTGTGATAGGTCCACGCCACGGCCAACTTTTGCACGTTGGCCGTGGTGATCTGGCGCAGCGGGCTGTACTTCATACCGCCCGCGTCGCCGCCATAGTAGGGCCATTCCTGGGCGATGGCTAAACCAACCAGTAAGTTAGAAAGTAAAACGCGCATTCAGTTGAATCACCCGGGCGCCACGAGTACCGGTGAACTTACCGAAGTTTGCGCTGCGGATGTTACTATCCACCCCGCTGAAGTTTGTATGGTTGAACGAATTCAGCAAGTCGGCGCGAATCTGGAAACGGCAGCGCTCCGAAAAGTTCATATTTTTCGCGAGACCCAAATCGACGTTCCAGAAACCAGGAAGACGCAGGGCGTTGCGGCCCAAGGTGCCCGGCCGGCCAGGCGCGCCGCTGGCTTGAATCAGTGGGACCTCCTGAAACGCGGCGCGATTCAGATAAAACAGGTCGGCATTCGGGTTTGAGCGATACACTTCGCCACCCACGTAGTCAACTCTTTGGCCAGGAATCGACGAGGGATTCGCAATCTGGAAGGAGTTGCCGGATTGTACCGTGGTGATTCCGGAGAGTTGCCAGCCGCCCAAAGCCAAGCGGCTAAAGGCAGAATTGCCGC
The DNA here is from genome assembly GCA_043776185.1 of Bryobacteraceae bacterium. Classification (GTDB taxonomy): domain Bacteria; phylum Acidobacteriota; class Terriglobia; order Bryobacterales; family Bryobacteraceae; genus JALHNI01. The sequence goes on from JAYVRS010000528.1 coordinate 1,315, forward strand.
CCATCTTCTGGAAGGGCAGCTCGTACACAAAGTCGCTGGCAAGGCGCCGTCCCACATCCGTGGGGCCCGGGCCACGTTCGGTGCGAAGGTTGTTGTTGTCCTGGGGGCGAAGGCTATTGAGCACCAAGTCGCCGTCGGAGAAAGTAAGCTGCTTCGCCCAGGTGAAATGAACGTTGTAGAGAAAGTTACTCGACAGCCGCTTGCGCAAAGAGGTCTGCCACGATTCGTAGCGGCTGCGGTCACTGCCATCGTAGTAGCGAATCTGTCCGAGCGCGGGAATGGCCCGTACGCCGGTAATGCGGTCCACTTGGTTGATGTCGCGCACCATGTTGAGCTTCAGGCCCCGCGTGCCAATGTAGCCAGTTTCGAGGACTAGCGTGTTCGTAAGTTGCCGTTGGATGCCGAGTTGAAATTGCAACGAATAAGCGTTGGGGAAATTCTCGGAGATTGCGGCAGATGGAGCTAGCG
>JAYVRS010000529.1:0-5694 GCA_043776185.1 Bryobacteraceae bacterium
GGGAAGGCCATAGGTAGTCCGCTCTGCAACCGCGCGATACCACTTACTTCCCAGCCACTGATGAAATGCCTCAACCTGCGTGGCGAGCCGGAACCAAAGTATTTACCCGTACCAAACGGCAATTCGTAAACGCCGTTTAACTGTAAGCTCTGTGGCACATCCCACGCGGCCGCCACTTTCTCTTTGGCACTATCTTGCGCGTTGCGATAAGTCACTTGTTCAAGCGTCTTTGAGTAAGTGTAAGACAAGCTTGCCGTCACGCCCTTCGAGAGCCGTTTCGCTAACAGAAACTGAAAGCCATCATACCGTGACTGTCCCTCCGAACGAGTCAGCTCCGTAATTCCCAGAAACTGCGGGAACGGGCGCAGTAACTGCTGACGTTGGACGGTTCCACCGTTCAGTGACGTTCCTGGAATGGCTCCGGCTAGGGGATTCGTCACATTCTGCGTAAGCGCCGTCGCACCTAGATTAAAGTTCTCCAGAGAGATCTCGTTGAAAGGCTTGGCAACCGATAAACCGCGAATGCGGCTCCCCACGTAACCGGCCGTCAGCAACACCCGCCCCGGCAATTCGCGCTGTACTTCCAGCGAGAATTGGTGCGTCCATGGTACGTCGCGGTTAGGGTTGGCAAAGTTAAAGCCTTGCCCCAGGAAAGTTCCGAGTCCCTGCGAATTGCCTACCGGCCGCAAGATACCACCGGGAAACGGATTCGTCAGCGTACTGGAGGGTACCCCGGCCGAGATAAAGGAAACCATGCCCGTGCGCTGACTGTAGCCCGGCGCGCCACCCGGATCGTCAAACGTCTGCGCGTACATCAAACCATAGCCGCCTCGAATCACCGTCTTTTCGTTCCACCGATACGCGAAGCCCGCGCGAGGCGCGAAGTTATTGAGATCCTTGTCGAAGATTCCTCTCGCGTTTCCAGCGTTGCCCGCGAAACGCAAGCCACCTTTCAAGCTGATCCCCGGTACTTGCAGCGGGCTCGCGCTGCTCGTATCGAACCCCCGCGTCAGTGCATTAAACCGATCAGTCAGCGGGCCCAGATAGTCCCAGCGCAGGCCTAAGTTCAGCTTTAGCTTGTCCGTTACCCGATAGTCGTCATGAACATAAAACGATACCAGACGTTGCTGACGCGCCGGTTGGCTGTTGACATCGATGAAGCCTGACTCTGCCGTTCCCAGTAAGAAACTGGCGATGGAATTACCCGAACTCGGTTCCACTGCTAATGGCGTTCGGCCCGAGAACTTCTGATCGAACGAGAAATTACCTGCCACAAATCCAGGGGTTTGCGAGTAAGACCGTTGCAGGCGGAATTCGCCACCCGTTTTCAGCGAGTGCCGGCCCATCGTCTTATACAAAGAGCTCTGCACCGAATTGGTCTGCGCCGTGGGATCCGTCTGCACTGGATTCGATCCTGCGCCTTCATAGTTAGCCCAGCTGAAGCGAGGAAAATACCGCGCCGCCTGTGACTGATACTGCGAGGCGAATCCCAAACCGGCTATGTCGTAATCCGCGCCCGCCGCAAAGCCGCTCTGTGACTTGAAACGCGCCAAGCCCAAACGGAAATCGATCACCGTCGTCGGGTTTAGCGTATGCGTCAATTGAATCGTCGCACTATGGTTCTCTCGGGTGAACGGACTATTGCCCGTAGTATCCGCCACATTGATCGCGTCATTGGTCGAATACTTGAAGCCCCGCGCCTCGGCTAACGCGTTCCGCGAGTAACGCACAAACATTCTCGTATTTTGCGAAATGGTATAGTCCACGCGACCCGTATACTCCGGGAAAAAATCCGTAAACTTTCGCGAAGAGCCACTGGTGGCCAGGTTGTTGAGTTCCGTCAAAGCATTGCCCGGATTGTTGCCCAGCGGCACCAGCCCTAATACTCTCGTCGCGATCGGATTCAAGCGTGATGCCGGAATCACATTGCCTGGAAAGATGTCGCGCACCAACGCCCCGCCATCGCCCGCGCGCGTCGAGAATGGATCGTAGATCGCCTGCACCAGCGGATTGCCCGCCGCGTCGCGAGCGTAAAACGTCTTGGAGAAATCCCCTGTCTTCTGCAGCGACGTCGGCACCGATGTAACGAAAGGATCCGGGATCACTTGGCGGATATTTTCATAACTGCCAAAGAAGAACAATTTATTCTTCTTGATCGCCCCGCCAAATGAACCGCCAAAAGTATTGATATGCGACGATTGCCGTCGCACGCCGTTCCGGTTGTTGTTGAAGGTGTTGGCGTTGAGCTTCGTGTTCTGCAGGAACTCAAAGGCCGATCCATGCCAGTCATTTCCGCCGCCCTTCGTAATGATGTTCACCACGCCGCCGGTCGTCCACCCATACTGCGCGTCGTAGTTGGTCGTCTGCACCCGAAATTCGTCCGTCGCGTCCACCGGCGGAACGTAGGCTACCGATGAGGCGCGCGACAGATTGGAAACTCCATCAATCAGCACTTCGTTGGTTGATGGGCGCGATCCATTCACGGAAATTCCCGACGATCCCCCAATGTCGAACGGCCGCAAACGTGTCACCGCTCCGGTCACCGCTACGCCAGGCGTGGTCCACGCCAAGGCGAAGATATTGCGTCCTTGCAAAGGCGTCGCTTCCACTCGGCGGCTTTCCACGGTCAATCCCCGGTCCGCTGATTCCAACTCCACCACGCCCGCGTTCGCCTCCACGGTCATGCTCTGCGTCACTTCGCCCACCAAGAGTCTGACATCCAGTGTGGCGCGCTCCGCAACCTGCAAATTCAGGCCCTGTTGTACGCTCCGCTGGAAGCCTTGCTTCTCCGCGGTCAGCACATACTGTCCCGGATTCAGGAACAGTACTTGGTAACGTCCTTCCGAGTCCGAAGTCGCCGGCGTCACTACGCCCGTGGCCACCGACTTCAGCTGGATGGCGACTCCCGCCACTGACGCACCCGCCGGATCGGTCACCCTGCCCACCACCGACGCGCGAAATTCCTGCGCCGCCAGCCACGCTCCAGAAACCAGAACCGCAAAAACTATCAACCGAGCTACGATTCGCATAACAAGACACCTTTTCAAAAGAATTCCCGAAGTATATCGAGAATTAGACAGAGTGTCTACAATACTATTCCCGACGTATCATGGTGCCTTATGCGTCCCAAGGAATCCTCGGCACGGCAACGTGCCTACGACTTCATTCAGAAGAAGATCCTCTCCGGAGCTTGGGCTGGCGGCACCGTTGTCTCTAAAGTCGCGCTCTTCCGTGCAATGGGTAGCAGCCGCACTCCCATTCGAGAGGCAGTGCGCCAACTGGCTGGCGAAGGCCTCTTGTCACAGACCTCGCATGGTCCCATGGCCGTTACGAATCTTACCCGTGTCGACATCGCAGAGCTGCTAGCCATTCATCAGCAACACCACGCGATTCTCTTGCCCGTGGAATCTGGACGTGGCGACGAAGCCAAGGCCATCCTTGCCGACTACATTCGGGCTAGTTGCCAGGAGCGCATGGAGGCCTCCGACCACTGGGAACGCGCGCGCCCGCTCAACATCCGGTCAGTCGACCCAGCGTAAGCGCACCGCGCCGAAAGTTCCCTGTACTTTTGGCGGTAGCATAACTGCAAGATGAATCGACGATCATTTCTAACCGGATGCCTGGGCACCGCAGGCGCGATGACTTTGGCCGAGCGGGCCGATGCCCTCGGCCTGCCCAAGGCCAAGATCACGCGCATTCGCTATTACAAGACTCCCACCGACGCCGCCGGACGTCCGAACGTCAAACAGCCTACCTTCAACCAAAGCACGAACGTCGTCATCGTCGAGACCGACATCGGGCTCATGGGGGTCGGTGAGGGTGGCGCGGGCGACACCATGGAACAGTGCGCTGGCCTCCTCATCGGCGAGGACCCCTTTCGTACCGACCGCCTCTGGCAAACCATGTACCGGGCCTATTTCTATCCGGCGGGTCGCGAAAAGGTGCATGCCCTCGGAGCGCTCGACGTCGCCCTCTGGGACCTCAAAGGTAAGGCGCTCGGCGTGCCCGTCTATCAGCTGCTCGGCGGTCAGTCGCGTGACCATGTCGAATGCTACTCCACCGGCTACCCCGTCAAAGGGACCCCGAAAGAAGTGGCCAAAGCCTGCGTCGAAGCCGGATTCCGCGCCTATCGCATCTCCACCGATGGCCCTGGACCCGTCGTCGACCGTTTCGACAACGTCAAGCGCGTGTACGAAATCTGCCAGCAAGTCCGCGACGGAGGCGGCAAGGATGGCAGCTGGTGCATCGACTTCCACACCGAACTCGACATGCCCGACGCCGTCGCCCTGGCCAACCTCATCGAGCCTCTGCGGCCCTACTTCGTGGAAGACCTCGTCCGCAGCGAGAACCCCGGAATCTACCGCCGCTTGCGCCAACAGGTCAAGGTGCCGATTGCGGTTGGCGAACAATTTGGGCCCAAGTGGGAGTGGAACCAGTTAATCGAAGAGCACCTCACCGACTATGCTCGCGCCACCATTCCCAACGTCGGTGGCATCACCGAGTTCCAAAAAATCGCGGCGCTCTGCGAGACCCACTATGTCGGCCTCGTACCCCACTTCACCGGGCCGATTTCCGAGGCGGCCATGGTGCACTGCTCGGCCGCGTTCTCCGGACCCGTGCTCATGGAGATGGTCATGGGCGGAACTCGTCCGTGGCCCTACCTCAATAGCCATTACGATTTGAGAAATGGAAAATTGTGGCCGAATGAACGCCCCGGAATCGGCGTCGAGGTCGATACCAGTAAGCTGCAATTGATCGGCGACTACCAGGAGCGCTATCAAGCAATCCCCATGATCCGGCGTCCCGATGGCTCGTTCACCAACTGGTAAAAATGTAAGTGACTCTAACTGCCCTTTTTGACCTTTCACTAATTGGACGCCGCGATCAAATCGCCCTCGAGTGGGATCGCGAATACACTTTCGGCGAACTAGATACCCGCGTCTGCCGCATGGCCCACTTACTCTCCGCCCGCGGCTTACGCGCCGGAGATCGGCTCTGCATCTATTTGCCCAATAGCCTCGAGTTTATCCAACTCTACTTAGCGGCCACGCGCCTGGGCATCATCTTCGTGCCGATGAACGTGCTCTACCGCGATCGGGAAATCGGCCACATCATTCGCGACGCTGAACCCGTAGCGATCATCACGTGCGAAGCCCTTCGCGAGCATATCGCCGGGGATGTGGTCGTCTGGATGGTCGACGAGCTAAGCCGTCTCGCCCTAGGCCAGCCCCCCACTCGTTTGGCATCGGTCACCGATGCTGACACTCCCGCCGCCATCGTCTACACCTCGGGCACCACCGGAACGGCCAAAGGCGCAGTCTTAACCCATCACAACTTCGTCGTCAATGCCATCAACTTAGTGGCCATCTGGCAATTCACCGCGTCCGACCGTTTACTCCTCACCCTTCCGCTCTTCCACGTCCACGGGCTCGCCAACGGCGTCCACTGCTGGCTGTTGAGCGGCTGCCGCATGAAGTTGACGGAGCGCTTCGTGCACGATCAAGCGGCCGCCTGGATGCGATCATTCCGGCCCACCGTATTCTTCGGCGTGCCGACCATGTATGGCCGCATGCTCGAGTGGGATGATGCGACCTCCACCGGGATTGGCCAAAGCATCCGGCTCTTCGTGTCGGGCTCCGCCCCTTTGCCCGCCCTCGTCATGGAAGAGTTCCGCCAGCGCTACGGCCACACCAT
>JAYVRS010000530.1:0-1780 GCA_043776185.1 Bryobacteraceae bacterium
TCGGACCAACTCTTCCAACGAACGGCTCTCGAAGGAATAGGGCCGTTTTCCCGTCAGGAGTTCGCAGAGCAGCACTCCCAGCGAGTAAACATCGGTGGCCGTCGTAATCGGCAGACCGCGCACTTGCTCGGGACTGGCATATTCCGGCGTCATCGGATAATTTCCGGCCGCGGTGAGGGCGGTTCCGGCATCTTCTCCAAGTAATTTGGCAATCCCGAAATCCAGTAAATGGGGAACGCCGTCTACAGAAACAAGAATATTAGAAGGCTTCAGATCCCGATGCACCACCAGATTCTTATGACTAAACTCCACTGCCTCGCAAGTACGACAGAAAAGGCGTAGCCGCTCAGTCATCGGCAACCTCCCTCCGTGGTCTGTGATGGGCACGCCGTCGACGAACTCCGTTACCAGGAAGAGCAAATCATCAGCCGTACCACCATCCAGCAAGCGGGCGATATAGCGGTGTTCCAGCGTCGCATGGAGTTCGATCTCCCGGCGAAAGCGCCTCTGGAAGTCGACGCTCGCCCGCCCCCAAGGCAATAGTTTTAGGGCTACCGGGCGCTTCATCGCACTTCCGGTGCGGCTGGCGCGAAACACCCGTCCCATGCCGCCCGCCCCGATCTCCTCGCCTAAGATGTAGGGCCCTACCATGGATGGCTTTGTGAATGCGCACGGGAGTGTAAGGAACCCCGCAGTGTCCTGCCGCATCAGGCTTTCTACTTCTTCTCTCACCGCCGTGTCGAGCGCGCCCAATGCTGCAGGCTGTTCATCCGACCCCAGTTCGCTGATCTCATCGAAGGCTTCCTTCGCCCGACGGCTAAGTTCGACCGGCTTCATCATAGGCTTCCTCCAGGAATTTCTTGAGCCAACGCCGGGCCCATTTTAGGTCGCGCTCCACCGTTCGATCGGCGATCTCCAGAACCTTGCCAGTCTCGCCACTGTTCAAATCGGCAAAGTAAGTTAGTTCCACAATTCTGGCGGCGCGCGGATTTGCTAATTCAAGAGCTTGCAGCGCCCGGTCCACGTCGATCACAGAGACGGGGTCATGCGCGGGGGCCGGTGCGGCGATTTCGATATCGAGCGCCATCCCCATCCGGCTTTGACGCTTCTGCGTGTCTCGCCGCCGCGCGTGATCCACCAGCACGTGCCGCATCATGTTGGTAGCCACACACAAAAAATGTCGGCTATTTTCCCAAGGAATCGGTTGGCCTTCGAACAAACGCCGGAACGCCTCATTCACCAGGGCAGTTGGTTGGAGCGTATGCGACACACGCTCCTGGATAAATAGGTGCCGAGCCTGCCGTTTGAGCTCCGGCATAACCAACTCTAAAAATTGCCCCAGCGCCCCCTCATCCCCGTCACGGAAGGCTTTTAGTAACTCGGTTAATTGATCGGGTATTAGATCCATTTCGCTGAAGCGGTAATTGTACCTTAGAACATCGGAATTCAGATTGGGAAATCGGGGACACCTCCCACATTTTCCTACTTATTCTTAACTCCATCATACTAAATTACTTATCTCCGCATTCTTTGCGGCAAACCCCGACCTCCCGCATTTTCTCACCAAGGGTGGGCCGATAGTGCCAAGCAGTGCGCCGGGATAAACCGGCATATGGCAGGGGATGAAAGGGAAATAAAGTGAAATTGAAATAAGAAATAAAGTGCCGGTCACTTGGCCAGGGAGCGGCCAAAACGGGACCATGACCAGCCGGGAGGCCGCGCCTACGCCTTTAACTGATACGTCTTGTGGGCGTTGCCCCAAACCAGTTTCCGGAACGCC
>JAYVRS010000531.1:0-1778 GCA_043776185.1 Bryobacteraceae bacterium
AACTCGCCGTGCTCTACCAACTGCATGACGTAAGTGCTGAACACGCTCTTGGTAATCGACGCCGCCCAGGTGGTGGTTTCAGGATTCATGGGCAACGCCGGATCGCGGCGACGCAGGCCATACGCGGCGCTCCACACCAGCTTGCCGCGATCGACGATGGCGATCTGTGCGCCAGTAACATGCGCCGCGGCCAGGGTCTGGCGGGCAAAGTCGTCGGCTTCCTTCACCGGGATCCGCGTCCCATCCAGCCGGCGAATCGTGGCCGGCGCGGCTAACAGGGCGGCGGAGCCTAGGAGCGCGAAAACAGCGAGTGGCGTCATTGCCCAAGGATACGAACAAACCGCCGTTTGGTTCCACCGGATACCGCTTTCAGAAAGTGGGGAAAAATGTTGGTCATGAAACGACTCTTTGCCGCAATGGTTTGGCGCGAAGGCGATTGGTATGCGTCGCAGTGCCTAGAGAGGTGGATGTTGCGAGCCAAGGAGGAGGCCTTAGCCAACCTGCGAGAAGCGCTGGAACTGCACTTCGCGCCTCCGACGGCTAGTCGCGCTCCAAAAGTAATCTTATCCGGGTGAAGGGTAGGGTTTGTGCCTCGCCGCAGGATCCCCTCCCTAACGTGAGGGAGGGGATGTTAAAAGCAAGGGCCACATCGATTTATTCACAGTTCCGTGAGCGGTAGCTTCCATTCCAACAAGGGCGGCCCTCTCAATGGCCGCCTTTTTTCGATTGTCCTCTACTTCCTCGCGTTCGCCACTCTGTGCTCTCAAGAATAAGGACTCTCCCGAACGCTATGATGGCCAAGTGGCTGAGGTTACCAGATCAGCTTGACATTTCTACGGGTAGACCGTACATTTATGGATGATCAGAACTTTGAATAGGATGAAGATAAGGCTCGAAGCAACCTCGTCAAACATGGCGTCAGCTTCGAAGCCGCAGTCCTGGCGTTTCGGGACGTTTTCGCCCTGGATCGCCTTGATCGGGAAAGCGATCCGGCCGAGACGAGGTTCGTGATGACGTCCTTCGTGAACCACGTGTTGTTGACCGTGGTCTACACCGAGCGGGCTAATCGAACGCGCATCATCTCCGCTCGGAAGGCCACGAAGCAGGAGGAAGACGAGTATGATCAAAGTCAAATTGAGGACTGATGGCCAGCCGGTCGAGGAACTGGCCGACGGTTCGACCCGCCCCCTGGTCGACAAAACAGATTGGCTGCGGCTCCAGGCCATGAGCGATGCGGAAGTTACCGCCCGGGCGTTGGGCGATCCCGACGCCCAGCCCCCATCCCTCGGCCCCTATCGCTCAGCCCCGATCCGTCGGCTTTCGGCACGAGTGCCACGCACCAAGACCCTCCGCCGGGCCCTTTCCCTCACGCAGGAGGAGTTTGCCGCACGCTATCACATCCCGCTGGGCACCTTGCGCGACTGGGAACAAGGGCGCTGCGCCCCCGACCAACCGGCCCGCGCCTACCTCACCGTCATCGCCTATGACCCGGAGGGCGTCGCACGGACGCTCAAGCTGCACCCCAGTCTCGTCTGAATCCGTTGAAATCGCAGCGCATCTCGGGTGCCTGGATGAGCATGTCGTTTGCCAGCGGATATTATCCTTTTGAGATGTGCTTCACCCGTCCAAGACTTTCACGGCCATTCCGTAGCCATCCCGAACATAGCAGCGTGACCCTGGATTGCCCGATTTGTCGGGGCGGATCAACGAGTGTAAGATCGCACGAAAAATCCGGTGAGGTCGGGGTCCACCGCATTCTCGTCCGGCTAAACTCTCGT
>JAYVRS010000532.1:0-5676 GCA_043776185.1 Bryobacteraceae bacterium
TATCGTCACGAGGGACGCTAAATACAAAGATCGTTTCATGTGGTTTCCTTCACGAGATTTCTCACTGAACAAGGTCACTTGCCGTCGTAGCGATTAGAGCTACTGTAACTTCTATTACCAATGGCATAGTAACTGTCAGGAGACTATCATAGGTACTGGAACCAATGCAAACCTTTTGTTCACAAGTATTAAAGTTGAATCGACTGGATCGATTTGGACCTATTAGTACTAGTACTATCTAGCAGTTGCACCCAAACAGCCGAGCGGAGGAGCACGGCGTTGGCTGACGCGGCCCCTTTCAGCAGATCCCCTATTCCTAGTATTTCTACGAGTTACGGTTAGTCCTGCGGATTTGTGGCAAAGACCGTTAGTTCGGTGGTGAAGCCACGGTCGTCCATTTCAAGGATCGACTTCACCATGTAAGCGATATCTTCGGCGCGTAGCTTACTCGAGTGGTCCTTTTGCGGAAATCCAGCGGAGGCAGCGAAGTTGGTGATCACTTCGCTGGGATTCACCAGAAACACGCGTACATTGTTCTTGCGGAGTTCCGCGCGCCAGCACTCGGTCATGCCGCGCAGGGCAAACTTACTGGCGTAATAAGCCGTGCCATTGGGCGCTCCGCGCACGGCCGCCGTCGAGGCAATGTTGACAATATTGCCGCGATTGCGTTGGACGAACAGCTTGGCGGCTTCCCGGCCCATCAGCATGGCACCGGTGACGTTGGTGGCCATGACGCGTTCGAAATCGGCACGATCGAAGTCGACCAGCGGCGCAAAGGCTCCGATGCCGGCGTTGTTCACCAGAATGTCGAGATCGCCAAATTTGTCGAGCACCTGGCGGTAGGTGCGCAGGACATCGGCTTCGATGGCGACGTCGGCTTGGATGGGATGGACGCCTAACTCCTCGGCGGCGTCGGCCAAGCGGGCCGGATCGCGGCCGGTGATAGCAACGCGGGCACCGGCGGCAGCCAAGCTTTGGGCCACCGCCTTGCCGATCCCCAGACTACCGCCCGTCACCAGGGCTACCGCATTCTTTAAGTTCATGCCACGATTATCCCCTAGCGTGACTGTTGGCACAGGCGGCCCGACAAGGCAGGCCAGGATCGCATACGATGGAGGGCATGCAATTGATTGCTTTGGCCCTGGTTGGGCTCTCGACGATTTCGGCGGCGGCCGTTGATTCACTAGTCCTCGTGGGGACGTATTCAAAAGGAAAGAGCGAAGGCATCTACGCCTACAAGTTCAGTTCGGCCACGGGCAAACTGACTTCGCTGGGCTTGGCGGCCCAGGCGAGCAATCCTTCCTATTTGGTGATCCATCCGAACCGGCGCTGGGTTTACGCGGTGGGCGAAAACGACAACGGGACCTTGGTGTCCTACACCCTCGACGAGGCCACCGGCAAGCTGACCTCCATGAATACAGTCCCTTCCAAAGGCGCGGCACCGTGTCATCTGTCGATCGACAAGACGGGCAAATTCCTGCTGGCCGCCAACTACAACGGAGGCAGCGTGGGCATGTTTCCCATCGGCGCGAACGGGCATTTGGCGGAAGCCAGCAGCATGATTCAGCATCAAGGCAAGGGCGTGGGCCCCCGGCAGCAGGGGCCGCATGCGCACTCGATCAATGTCGCGAAAGGGAACAAGTTCGCCATTGCCGCCGACCTCGGCACGGATGAGGTGATCACGTATCGGCTCGACGCCAAGGCTGGCAAGCTGGCCCCGCAGTCGAAGGTGAAGTTAAAGGATGGGTCCGGGCCGCGGCACTTCGCGTTTCATCCGTCGGACAAATACGGCTACTCCATCAATGAGTTAGCCTCGACCGTAACTGCGTTTTCATGGAACGCCGCGACGGGCGAGTTGAAGGAGTTCCAGACGATCTCGACGCTGCCGGATGGGTTTCAGGGCAACAACGGCACGGCGGAAGTGGTGGTTCATCCGAACGGCAAGTTCTTGTATGGGTCCAACCGCGGGCACCAATCGATTGCCATGTTCACCATCGACGGGGCCGGCCGGCTGACGGCGCAAGGGCAAGTGCCGAGCGGCGGCGAGTGGCCACGCAATTTCAATATCGACCCCAGCGGACTGTTTCTGATTGCGGCCAACGAACGCTCTGATTCGCTGGCGGTCTTCAAGATCGACCAGACAACCGGGAAGCTGACGGCGACGGGAGAAAAGGCTGAGGTCGGGTTCCCGGTTTGTATTAAGTTCTTAGCGGCCAAGTAATCCCCAATCAATCCATCCGCGCGCGGACTTCGTAAATCTCATCAGCAGAGGGGAATAATCGGTGACAGCCGAGACATCTCTGAATGCGGAGACTGAAATTATGAAAATTACGCGCCGTTCTTTCGGATTGAGTATCTTTACGTTGCCGGCAGTTATGCGCGCCGGCCATGTGCAAGTCAGCATCGGCTATGTGGACCGAACCGGTAAACCAACAGGAGTGAAGAGCGTGGACAAGATTGTGAAAACCGACGCACAATGGCGCGCCCAATTGACCGCCGATCAGTACGAAGTAACCCGGCGTAAGGGGACCGAGCGAGCCTTTACCGGCAAATATGCGAAGACCAAGGACGCGGGCATCTACACCTGCGTCTGCTGCACCACGCCCTTGTTTCACTCGACGACGAAGTTCGATTCCGGCACCGGCTGGCCGAGCTTCTATGCGCCGATCGCCAAGGAAAACGTCAGCACGGGCGAGGACCGAGAACACGGTATGCTGCGCAACGAGGTGCTTTGTAGCCGCTGTGACGCGCATCTGGGCCACGTCTTCGACGACGGTCCCCGCCCCACCGGTCTGCGCTATTGCATGAATTCAGCGTCGCTGAACTTCCTCCCCGCGCCGGCCTAATCGGCGCCGGTGCGCGACCGTGTTAGCCTTTTTCTCATATGAAGTATTTGGTTTATAGCCACAACGGAGGAGCCCCGCAAGCCGGCGTGCTCGTCAAAGATCAAGTGATTTCGATTGCCGGTTGCGGCTATTCCTCGCTGCTGCCGGTGATCGAAGGCGGCGCGGCGGCTCAGGCGATGATTGAACGCCATCTGGCTCAGGGGCACGCGGGTATTCCGCTCTCGCAGGTAAAGCTGCATGCGCCGATCCCCAATCCGCCCAAGCTGTTCATGATCGGCCTTAACTATCGGGATCACGCCATCGAATCGGGCATGGCGATCCCCACGACGCCCACCGTCTTCAGCAAGTTCAACAATTCGATTGTCGGGCCCGGCGATGCCGTGATGCTGCCGAAAGCGAGTGCGCAACCGGACTACGAGGCTGAATTGGCTTTTGTCGTCAGCAAGAAGGCTAAGCACGTCAAGGGTGCCGATTGGAAGGAGTACGTATTCGGCTACACCGTCATCAACGACGTCTCCGCACGGGACCTGCAACTGGCCACGCCGCAGTGGCTAATGGGTAAGAGTTGTGATACGTTTTGCCCGATGGGGCCAGTACTGGTGACGGCTGACGAAATCGCCGATCCACACAACCTGCAAATCAAGCTGACCCTCAGCGGCGAGGTGCTGCAGGATTCGAATACCCGAGAGCTGATCTTCAACATTCCGGCTTTGATTGAGCACATCACGCAAGTGATCACGCTCGAGCCGGGCGATATAATTTCCACCGGCACGCCTCCTGGCGTCGGCTTTGCCCGCAAGCCACCGCGTTACTTGAAGGACGGCGACGACTGCGTGGTCTACGTCGAGGGGGTTGGCGAATTGCGCAATCCGATCGTGGCCGAGGCATAGCTCGGCCGCACGGCCGACGATTCGACGATCAGGGTGCGGCCCTCATTTTTCAATCGAACCGCGCGCAGAGATCGGAGCCTCATCGGTTTGTCGCTGCAACTTGAGGACTAGCTCCACCTGCGCCACAGGGATAGTCAAAACGCTGGCGATGTGGGCCGAGGATTCGCCCCGGCGGTTCAAGCGGAGAATTTGCACTCGCTTACTGAGGTTCATGCCAGTATCGCTCACGTTGCCTTGAAAGGGCACTGGACCCAGCCCCCGCAATTCCCCCGTTGAGGAGACCGGCGCGGCGGGGATCTGCGTGCCGGGGATCGGCATGGCGGGGATGGAGTCGATTTTTTGGTGGAGAATACGGCACGCCGCAGCCAGATCGTGGGTCTGGCGTTCGAGAAAATTGACGCGCCCACTGAGCCGCATCATCAGCCAAAGCAACAGTCCGGCCGAGGCCAACGCGAGCAGTGCAAAAAAGCCCACCATCCCTAGCGTACCCACCATACTTGTCACCGGCATACCTCAGTTCAGCGTCCTTAGGCGCTCGCGCGCACTAATGATTTGTTGAATTCGGACTCCGTAATTGCCCTCCACCACCACCACTTCGCCCCGGGCGATCACGCAGTTGTTCACAATCAGCTCTACAGGGTCGCTTACCCCTCGGTTGAGTTCCACAATGGAACCAGCGGTCAGCTTCAAGACGTCTTTTAAGGGAACGCTCGCCCGTCCAAAACTCACACTAACCGGCAGTTCGACATCGAGCAACAGGTCCAGGGTCTTCGAGCTGTCCAGCATCTCGTGGCGCTCAGTTGAACGTAGCCCATCGGCGTCTTGATCGGCAGCCTTCGACACGTAGCCCGCCGCGAAGGGATCCGCCGCGACCGAGTCGAGGCCAAAATCACCCGCACTAGACAGTACGGTGACGAGACTCGCAGCTACTCCCAGGTAGAGGGTAACCGAGTCGCCGCCGAGCACCATCTGCACCACCTGGGAAATGGCGCTCGGTTCAACCTGGGCCTCGCGTCCGTCGACCGGCGATACCTCGCGGTGGAGAAGCGTACCGACCTCAGAGGCGACACTCGACAAGGTCTGACTGAGGATTTCGAGGTAAGTACTGCGGACACTATCGCGGTCCAGTTCATCGACGCCTGCGGCCTTGAGCGCCTCGCCGCCGATCTTCTCCCAACTGACTCCCGGTGCGGCCACCACCATCCGGCAGCCTTCGCCCGCATCGAAGCCTTGCTCCCAAACCAGGACGGCGGGCGCTCCCGCAGGGTCACTGGCGAGTAATAAGTCGCTGGGAATGGACGCTTCTTCGTCGAGTTTCGCCGTCACGGCGGCACCGACCATCATCCCGACGGCATCGGCCAGTTTGCCCGCGAATTGTTCAAATAACCAGCGTTGCCGGTCCACCATCGATTAAACCTGTCCGCGCTTCATTGGCCAGCACTTCTCCAGATACGTTCTGAGCCTCAGCAAAGCTTGGGACTTCAGCTGCGAGATACGCGACTCGTGCAACCCGACAATCTTGGCAATCTCACGCAACGTCAGTTCCTCCTGGTAATAAAGGCTCAGGACGGTCTTCTCGATCGGCGGCATCCGGTCAATGGCCTCCACCAACAGCCGCTCCAGTTCGGCCCGCTCCACCAACCGGGAGGGCCAGTTCTCCTCTTTGTCGGAGATGTATTTGAGCAGGTCGCGGCCATCGTCGTCTCCCGAACTCGCCTCCAAGCTCCCCAGATTCACCCCCCGGATGTCCACCAGCCACTCGTGATACTCCACCATCGATAGCCCCAGTTGAGCGGCAATCTCGTCTTCGTTCGGTGCCCGTTTGAGCTTTTGCTCGGCGACCGAGATGGCCGCCTCGATCTGCTTGGCGCGCTTGCGCTGTTGGCGGGGCGCCCAATCTAGCCCGCGTAAGCTATCCAAAATCGCCCCACGGATTTTAT